>OMZC01000088.1 GCA_900315395.1 uncultured Gammaproteobacteria bacterium | reverse complement strand
AATGTAATATCAGCATAGCCATCACCAGCCTCATAATTAGAGCGGTATTTACCAATATTATCTTTACAGTTAGTAAAGATACCGTTTAAGAAGCCATGGTAATAGTTCTCTTGAGGAGCTTTGGTCGCTGTATCTCTTACTGATACAAAAGAGCGTAATAATAGTTCTAACTTACCCTGTACAAAGGCATCATTACCATCTAGTAGGGCATTTGCAATGTTTAAAGCAAGGTTGTCTTTCTTTACAACATTGCCGAATCTCTTTTTAATGTTATTGTTAAAGCACCCTAAGACTTCTAAATTAGGAATTCTTGCAACGACATTTTTATTAGATGAATGGTCTTTAGATAACTCTTCATCATCAGTCTTTTCCCAATCTAGTGTCAGATATCCAGTATGCAGGAGTAGTGACCAGAAATCATTTGAGTCATGTTCTGATAAAGTGTCATAGTTCATAGACTCATTTAATTGGAAAGTAATTGACTTACCATCGACCAAGTCCTGCATCTTTTGGTTGTCACTGTCGGTAAGGTAGCCTAAGTAATCATATAAAGCTTTATCTGAGCTAGTTCCAATCCAATAGTTATCGGCTTTAATTTGAGTTAATTTGCCTTGTTGCTTTAACTCAAAGTTCTTTTTGATAAAGTTAACTACATCCCATGGACAGAACATCTCTTTGTCATAGAACTTATAACCGTCATAGTTCTCTTTAACCTTATAAGAGAAGTCTTCAAATTCATAGTCTTTTAAAAACTGAGAGGTTTCTTCTTTAGTAAAGCCAATGATACCGGTGTATTTCTGTTCTCTGTCTACTACAGAACAGACATTAAAGTTATTTACTCCTGTAAATAAACTGTTCTTAGCTACCTTTAAGCAACCTGTAATTACAGCTTTACTAATAGCTCCTTCATCTCCGGGGGTAGATTTTAATAAATCAAAAAAGCCTTTCATTAAGGTAACCATCTTTTCATGGCAGTCTGCCACAAAATCAGGTCTGTTCTTATATAGAACTTTGTTTACTCTATCATGATATGAAGCAGCAGCTAGTGGTACATCGTACTCATCAATTAAAAGAATAGCTCGTCTTCCGTACTCTTTATATAGGAGTCTTGATAAGGTCCTTAAAGCATCTTTTACAGTTTGCTGATTTTCGATTTTAAGTAAGTAACTCTTGGTGGTTAAGTGCTCTAGCTCTTCTTTATCAGATTTATCTAATTTATTACTATTCTTTAGATAGCTGTATCTTAAAGCTACATCATATACAGCTGAGGCAAAACTCTCATAAGCTTCATTAAAATTATTGCCATCTACTTTTTTTAAAGTGATGGTAATAACAGGACACTGTCCCATGAACTTATCACAGAATTCTTTATCTTCTAAAATCTTGGTGCCTTTAAAGAGCTCTAGTTGTTTTGAGTTATCAAATGGCTTTTCAGGATTGACTTTCAAAAATGAGTCAAACATGCTTATGAGCAAGGTCTTACCAAAACGTCTTGGACGGGTAAACAACATTACAGCAGATTGATCTGTAAATACAGTCTTAAGATAGGGTGTCTTATCTACAAAATAACAGTTTCCTTCTTTTAATAGAGTAAAGTCATCCTTACCATAAGGTAATTCTAAGAATTGTTTGTTGCCCATTATCCGATCCTGTTTTAGATTTGATTCTTCGCTTTTTATCTTTCAGTTATAAATATACATTATTTACAACTGCAGAACTGCAAGATACTGTCATTTTTTGCCAATTCTGTTGAAAAGGCTGAAATTTGTGCTCATTTTTATGAGCACAAATCATTGAAGAGAAAACTGTAGACTTAAGAAAAGGTCTATGTTTGGTTAGATCTTGTTGTTGTCATCAGTATCTGATGCAACTTGATTGATTTTTGAATGCAACTTCTTTTTTAGAATTACAAATACAACCACGATAACTAATAAGCCTAAAACTAAATAGATAGCCTTTTGCACATCATGAACGTAAGTCATGAGAATATCTAGATTGTCAGCGAAGAAGTAGCCTAAATAGATCCAAACAGGAACTGAGATAAGTGCTGCTAAACCATCCATAATAATGAAGGTTATGTATGAGATACGATGACTCATACCAGCTACTAGGTAAATAGGGGATCTTAAACCAGGAAGAAAACGAGCCACAAACAGTAAACCTAAACCATACTGTTTAAATTTACGCTGAATTTGAGAGAATCTTTGAGGTGTAACGATCTTTCTGAAGGTCTTAATCTTTTGAATACGGTAACCAAAGATCCTTCCTGCTAGGAACATGGTGCTGTCACCAAACAACACACCAATGAGACCTACTACAAACATAATATGAGGATTAGCAAGATCAAGTCCTGAAATTACACCGCCTGAAACTAGGGTGATATCTTCTGGTACAGGTACGCCTAATCCGCATAAAACAAGACATGCAAAAACGGCTGCATAGCCGTAACTACCAAAAAATCCCACTAAGAAATCTAGCAATGAAGTATCCTCTTTTATCTTACAAAGACTAGCTTAAAATCTCTTTATTATGGCTTAAAGCAGAGTTTATCTAGTCTTATTTGAACTGTGCTTATTCGAGCCTTTATTGACGGCCGATATAATAACAGAAAATCGCCAATATTTTTAGATTAATGCGTTCTTAAAACCTAGTTGTCTCCAAGCCTCGTAAGCTACAACAGCTACAGAATTTGAGAGGTTTAAACAACGGCTGTTTGGAGCCATAGGAATTTTAATTCTCAGATCATCAGGGATAACCTTGTATACCTCATCTGATAGACCTTCTTTTTCTCTACCAAAAATCACATAGTCACCATCTTCAAACTTAAAGGAAACATGTGAATGGTGAGCTTTTGAAGTTGAAGCAATCAGTCGTTTTGGTTGCTCTTTTTCTAAGAATTGCTGAAAGTTAACATGAACTGTAAGGTTGCACAATTCATGGTAATCAAGACCTGCTCTCATCAGTCTTTCATTATCAAGATAGAAACCTAGTGGACCTACAAAATGAAGTCTAGCTCCACAATTTACGCTAAGTCTAATAATGTTGCCTGCATTTGAAGGCATTTCTGGCTGGTATAGAACAATATTGATCATGATTTTCTCTCTTTTGTTGATGCCGTTATTGTAATCAATTTTTTCGCTATTATTAAGAAAAATCAGAACTAAAATTGCCAGTTGATAAAATTGATTGAATGCATGAATGGTGCTAACATTATCGAGATTTTTACAGCATAAAATATAAAAGCAAGTAAACCTATAAAAATAATAAAATTTAAAGAAAGAACAAAGGATTAGCGGAGGATTCAAATGCAATTTCGCCCAACTCAGGGAGTGGCACATCACAGTAGTATCAGCCTGTTTAGAAAGGTATTGTTTGGCGCGGTTTGTCTTGCAAGTTTGATCTGCATCTTTGTTTTAATCTCATTCCGTAATAATCTCCACAAGGCTATGAGTGGAGAACTACTGACTAATGAAACACCTGATGGAATAGTAACTACAGCACAAAGTTCCTTTATGGAAAATGTGTTCAACTATTTTGGTAATGTTACTTTCCTGTTCCCTTTAGTCTTTGTCTTTGTAGGTTACAAACTCTTTATTAAAAAGATCGCCATAAAAGAAATTGATTTCTTTGTAGTAGGTCTATTCATATTAGGTTTTAATATTCTTGTAATCGGTCTGTGTTCATTATTCTCAGGTTTAGTTGTAGATACTGAAACCAGTTTAGGTGGCTTTTTAGGCTACTTCTTTATGAGCATGTTCGATTCCTTGCCATTCCCAATAGGTAAGCTCTTACCTGCATTAGTAACCTTATTAGGTCTTTTCTTATTTACCTCAAGAGGGCCAATTTGGTACTTCGATAAGATCGGTAATTTCATTTTTGGCTTCTTTGATAAAGATAAGAAGTCTGAAGAGAATAAGACAGAGGATGAAAATTTAAATAACATTCCTCAAGAAGATGACAGTGCTCTGTACGGTAATATCAAGATCGATACTAAAAACGGTGAATTTAAAGAGCCATTTCAGACTGATCTTGATTTTTCTGCAAAGAAAAAAGAAGAGGATACTACAGACTCTATTTTCAAGAGCAACTCTTTTTCAACAGCTTCAATTCCAGCTTTTGGTGAAAAGAAAAAGATCTTCCCAAGCTCAAACAATAATGATGAGTTATCACAGGATAAGCCTCGCCATAGCAGAACACGTTCAACTGTAGCTCACAGAAGAGAGCCTGTTGTTAAGAGAATTGAACCTAATTTTGGCTCAATAGGTGGTCTTTCTGCTGATAGCAGTGCTTTATCTCAGAGTAAAGCACCTCAAGAGAGTAGAAACACTCAAGAAGAGTCTAGTCCATATATCACACCTGGTGTTCAGGTACCTGCTTATAATAGTTCATCTACAGATACCTCAACAGGTAGCTCATCATCAAGCTCATATGGCTATGAGAGCAGAGAGGATACAAGTTCAGGTCCTTCAACCTATATCTCAGGTGTGAATGCACCTAATGTTGCTCCTGTATCTGACAATAACTATGATGATGGTTCAACTAAGACCATTATTAAAGACAGCAGAAACGTTCAGGAACCAGTGGTTCAGAGCTCTGTTAAAAAGACCATTATCACAAGATTAGATACAAGTGATAATAAACAAAGCTCTGTTTCACAGTATGGCAATGACTACAGTAATGTAAATCAGGCTAAAGCCTCAACCATTGTTTACAAGGCAGGCGCTGATCATCTGCCTCCAACTGAGGTTGTAGGTAATCCATCACGTCGTTCTGAGGTAAGCACTGTAATTACCAGAACTACCACTATTCCTACAGTTAATGTACCTAACAATGAACCAAAGGTTAACGTAAGCTCTGATGGTTCATCTGTAAGCGGTGAGTATTCACAGCCTTCATCTGTGATCACAAGAGCTCCTACTTTATCTGAGAATGATAAAGCTTACGGTGAAGCTAAAACTACCAGTTCTATGCTTCCAAGCCAGGGCGAGAATAATGAGAACGTAATTAACTTTACCGATCTTACCAAGCCTCAGGAATCATCAAAGATTCAGGTAGATAAGTTAAGTTCAGCCTTTGTTCCATCATCAGATGATGTTGATGATGGCAAATTATCAATTGCTGACACTCAGCCAATTAAAGAGTCTGACTCAAGCTTTGAACAGTACTCAAGAGGTTCAAGAGGTGTTTTATCTTCAAACAGTCATGAAGACAACACCCATGCAACTGTTACTAAAGAAAATTCTACAGTAGTATCTACAACAGCAACTTCTACAGTAGCTACTACAGCCAATGTTAACAACTCTCAAGAAAACAAGGTTCAAGATACAGTTGCAAGTAAGAGTGAAGTAAGTTCTTCTCCTATTGTTACACCATATCAGGCTACGAGTCAGAATTTAGATAACAGCACAGAGACAAACAGTGCTGAATCTAACCTTACAGGTGCAAAAAACGTAGGTGCAAAAAACTCAAGTGACGACAGTTTATTAACTGAAGCTCTACATGCTCAGCAGGCAAATGCTCAAACTAAACCTCAGTCTCAGACAGCTGAGCCAATGTTTGATCCATACTCTCCATTGCCTGAAAAAGAAAAAGCACCATTAAACTCAGTTGTTGAAGCTAGAACTGCTACCAATACTCAAAATAGTGCTTCAGTAATGAATATCAATCCTGACATCAGTTCAAGTGAAAGTATAAATACTGCTCAAACTAATGTTATGGATGGCTCAAGATATGAGGTAAAGCCTCCATTTGAGTCTATGAATACTCTAAGACCAAATAACATTTCAAATAAGATTGAAATTAAAGGCTCAAACATCAATGGAGCATCAAAAGCAACTGTATCTTATGCAAAGGCTACTGAAACCTCTCCATCAAAGATTTATGGTAAATGGAGACCATCATTTGATTTATTAGAGCAGTCACCATCTCAAGAGCAGGTATCATCTGAAGAAATTACTGAAAAGTCAGCTCGCATCGATAAGTTCATGAGTGACTTTGGTGTAAAGGCAAAAGTAGAACAGGCTGTAACTGGTCCTGTAATCACCAGATATGACATTCGCTTAGAAGCAGGTATCAAGTCTAAGACCATTGTCAACTTAGAGACTGATATGCAGCGAAGCTTAATGAGTCGAAATATCAATATCATTGAGGTAGTACCTGGTACTCCATTTGTTGGTATTGAAGTTCCAAATGATAAGCGTCAGATGATCCGCTTAGGTGACATCATCGATTCTGAGGAATTCGTACACTCAAAGGCAAAATTGCCTATGTGCTTAGGTGTAGATACTGTAGGTATTCCTGTGGTAGCTGATCTTGCAGATGCTCCTCACTTACTGATCGCGGGTACTACAGGTTCTGGTAAGTCAGCAGGCTTAAACTCAATGTTAGTATCATTGCTCTTTGCAAGATCACCTGCTGAGTTACGTCTTATCATGGTTGATCCAAAGACTGTTGAGTTCTCTCAATATCAGAACTTACCACATCTATTAACTCCAATCATTACTGATCCTGATTCAACTGTAGCTTCATTAGCCTGGTTGATTAAGGAAATGGAGCGCCGTTATAAGCTTCTATCTTTGATGAATTTATCCAAGATCTCTCAGTTAAATGATTTCATCAAAGAGAAGAACCTCTTAGGTGAAAAGGTTTATGACCCAATGTGGGCGGAAAACACTATTGGAATTCCTCCTGAGTTAAAGCCTGTTCCTTATATCGTATTAGTAATCGATGAGTTTGCTGATTTGATGGCTGTAGCTAGTGTAACTAGAAAGAAAGATGGCAACACTCCTGAAGCTTTAATTGCAAGATTAACTGCAAAAGCAAGAGCAGCTGGTATCCACCTTATCTTAGCTACACAGACTCCAAGAGCTGATATTGTAACTGGTGCAATTAAAGCAAATATGCCATCTCATATTGCTTATACCGTGCAAAACTCAATGGAATCAAGAATTGTGTTAGATGAAACCGGAGCTGAAAAGCTGTTAGGTAACGGTGATATGTTAGTTAAATATCAGCAGTTAAACCGTTCACAGATGTTCCGTGCTCAAGGTCCATTTACCAGCAACGGTGATGTTGAAAAGGTAGTATCTGCATGGATACAGCAGGCGGGTGAACCTGAATATGTTGAAGGCATTACTGAAAGTGAAGAAGATGATACCTCAGAGAATGAGGATAATGACAATTCAACACAACAGTTAGATGCCAAGTTTGATCAGGTAGTAGAGTATGCAAGATCATACTGCTCTTCAAATAAGAGATTATCTGTATCAGAACTGCAGACTGCTTTTGGCTTTGGTTATAACAGAGCTCGTAAAATTCATCGTCAGATGCAATCTCAGCAGATCATTGATGATAAGGGCTACTTAATTCAGTAATTGAATTCTGTATAACATCATTTGTTTAACAATGCTTGTTTAACATCATTTGTTAACATCAATTAAAGACGTCACAATAAATAACGTCAAATAAAACGTAAACAAAACGTCAAAACAAAAAGAGTAAATTTTAGGTAGAATGACTTAAAGTCAGTTTACATAAAAGGTAAATTACATGAAATTAGCAACTAGTTTAAAGCTTGTAAAAGCTGTGATTGTAAAGACAGTAGTGATTGCCTCATTAGCTTCTATCTCTTTTCAGGCAAGTGCTGATACTAAGAGTGAATTACAGTCGAAATTATCAACTTTAAATGCCTTAAGTTCAGCTTTTTCTCAGACTGTTACTAGAAAAGATGGTTCTGTAGTGTCACAGTCATCTGGAAGATTAGCCTTAAAGAAACCTGATAAGTTCATGTTACATACTACAAGTCCTGACGAGCAGGTTTTATTTACCAAAGGCAACACTGTTTACTTCTATGATCCTTTTGTAAATCAGGTAAGTATCTTTGATAAGCAGGAGCTTTATTCTTCACCATTTATGCTGTTAACCTCAAAGAGTGAATCTGTATGGGGACAGTATGAGGTACAAAAAGATGGTAATGGCTATGTTTTAAAAGCAAAACAGCCAGGTCAAGTAGTATCTATTAAGCTAGTATTACAAGGTCAGCTTGTATCTGAATTATATGTTCAGTTAAAAGATGGCAATACCAATCACTACACTTTATCTCAAGTAAAGACCCAAGTGTCTGACAGCTCATTTGAGTACAAAATCCCTGAGGATGCTCAGATAGATGATGAACGAAAGTCAAACTGATCTGTTCAGTCAATTTGATCAGGAAAAAGCAGATCAAAAGGCCAATGAACAATTAGATAAGGAGCTAAACGACGAGTTTGCTCCTTTAGCTTCAAGAATGAGACCTAGAACTCTAGAAGAGTACGTAGGTCAATCTCATCTTTTAGGTGAAGGCAGACCTTTGAGAACTATCTTAAACAAAGGTCAATGCTATTCAATGATCCTCTGGGGACCTCCTGGAGTAGGTAAAACTACTTTAGCACTACTCTTTGCTAAAGCCTGCAATGCTCATTTTGAACAAATTCCTGCTGTAACCTCAGGTGTAAAAGACATCCGTGAAGCAGTAGACAGAGCATTATTACGTAAAAGAAATGGCATCAAGACCTTGTTGTTTGTCGATGAGGTTCATCGTTTTAATAAATCTCAGCAAGATGCCTTTTTACCTCATATTGAAAATGGCACTATTACTTTTATTGGAGCCACTACTGAAAATCCATCTTTTAGCTTAAATTCTGCTCTTCTATCAAGAGCTAGAGTATATGTGTTGCAAAAGCTCTCTGAGGATGAGTCTAGAACCTTACTTTATAACGCACTAAATTCTCAAAGAGGTCTTGGTAAAGAAGACATCCATTTAGCAGATGGTGTGGAAAAAGCCATTATTGATTTAGCAGCAGGCGATGCTAGGTATTTATTAAATATCCTTGAGATGGCATCTGATTTAGCTTCACCTGTAAAAACAGGTGGCAAAATCCTCACCTTAGCGATGGTAGGTGCTGTCGCAGGGCGTAAGCTAATTAACTATGATAAAGGCGGGGACGCCTATTATGAGTTAATCTCAGCATTCCACAAATCAGTGCGCGGCAGCGCACCTGATGCTGCCTTATACTGGTATTCTCGTATCTTAGAGGCAGGAGGCGATCCTTTGTATGTAGCGCGTCGTCTTTTAGCTATAGCTACAGAGGATATTGGTCTTGCTGATCCTAAAGCTATGACTGTATGTCTTAATGCTTGGGATATCTTTGACAGAATTGGCGCCTATGAAGGTGAGAGAGCTATCGCTGAGGCGACTGTCTATTGTGCGTTGGCACCTAAGAGCAACCATTTGTATGAAGCCTTCCATAAAGCAAGGGAAGACGCTAAACAAAATGGTGAATTAGATGTACCTATCTATTTAAGAAACGCTCCTACCAAGCTCATGGAAAGATTAGGTTATAAAGCTACCTACAGATATGCTCATGATTATCAGGGAGCATATGCAGCAGGGGAGAGTTTCTTCCCTGAAGAGTTAACAGGTACCGTGTACTATCATCCATCAGATAGAGGCTTTGAGCTTACCTTATCTAAAAAAGAAGAATATCTAAAACAGAGAGATGAGCTTGAAAAAGACAAGCGCTACCCTCAGGGCTTTAAAGGTAAACGTGTACAGTTTGAATAACTTTGGCGCACTTAATATTATTTGAACAAATTTACACTCTGTATGCTAAAATTACCGGCGTATTAGTGATTGCATAAAAGCAATTAAACAGAATTCCTTTTTAACTTTAACAAATGGCAATTATCCATGCTTGATTCAAGATATTTACGCGCTGATATTGAAGAGGCTGCAAAGCGCCTAGCAACACGTAACTACAAATTAGATGTTCAGAAGATCAATGAATTAGAGTCATTACGTAAAGAGACTATGACTCGCACTCAAGAATTACAGGCTCAGCGTAATTCACTTTCAAAGAGTATCGGTCAGGCAATTAAGGCAGGTCAGGACGTATCTGAGATCAAAGCTCAGGTAGCTAAGATCGGTGAAGAGTTGGCTGAAGTAAAACAGAAGCAGGATGATGTATTAAAGCAGTTAAATGACATCGCTCTTACTGTTCCAAATTTACCTGATCCATCATGCCCACTAGGAGCTGATGATACTTTCAACGTTGAAGTAAGAAAGTGGGGCGAGCCACGTAAGTTTGATTTTGAGATCAAAGATCACGTAGCTATCGGTGAAGGCTTAGGCATGTTAGATTTTGAGACTGCACGTAAGGTAAGTGGTGCACGTTTTGCTTTCATGAAAGGTCCTATCTGTAAGCTTCACAGAGCTTTAGTTCAGTTAATGTTAGATTTACATTATGAGCAGGGCTATACCGAGATTTACACTCCATACTTAGTAAATATGGATTCATTATATGGTACAGGTCAGATGCCTAAGTTTGCTGAAGACTTGTTCCACACCAATCTTGATGGTGACTGCGATGGTGATGGCGTAAATCATCATTTCTGCTTAATCCCAACTGCTGAAGTTCCATTAACCAACATGGTTCGTGGTGAGATTATTCCAGAGCAGGAATTACCAATTAAGATCACAGCTCATACTCCATGCTTCAGATCTGAGGCAGGTTCAGCAGGTCGTGATACCCGCGGTTTAATCCGTATGCATCAGTTTGATAAGGTTGAGATGGTTCAGATTGTAAAACCTGAAGACTCATGGCAGGCTTTAGAGACCTTAACTCATGATGCTGAAGCTGTGCTACAGGCTTTAGAGATCCCTTATCACGTAGTTGCTCTATCAACCGGTGATATGGGCTTTAGCTCAGCTAAGACCTATGATATTGAGGTTTGGTTACCAGCACAAAACTGCTACCGTGAGATTTCATCATGCTCAAACTGCGTAGACTTCCAGGCTCGCCGTATGCAGGCTCGTTTACGTCGTAAGGATGGCAAGGTAGAGTTAGTTCATACTCTAAACGGCTCTGGTTTGGCTGTAGGTCGTACCTTAGTAGCTGTTCTTGAGAACTATCAGAACGCTGATGGTTCTGTAACCGTACCTAAGGTTCTACGCAAGTACTTAGGTGGCTTAGAAGTAATCTCAGCTGAGACTAAGTAATGCTATCAGCACTTGATTGGGTAATAGTAGGTGTTATTGGCCTGTCAGCCATAACATCTATTTTTAGAGGCTTTATTCGTGAAGCCTCTTCTATTCTCTCGTGGATTGCAGCTTTTATAGTTGCAAGCAGGTTTTACCCACAGTTATCAGAATATATTACCTTTTCAAACGACGATTTAACTAGAAAAGTAATCGCCAGCATCGTTCTTTTTATTGTCACCCTGATTGTTTTAGGCTTTGTTGCAAGTACTATAAGTTCACTTGTAAAGAAGGCCGGTTTATCAAGCTTTGATAGACTTTTAGGTGTGGTCTTTGGAGTGGTTAGGGGAATTTTAATTGTAAGTGCAGTCTTTGCTGTATTACAGATCCTGATTAAACTCCATATACTTTCTTTTATTACCTATTATCCTTGGTATAAAGATTCTATCTTTGTACCTCATCTTGAAGTAATCGTTGAATGGTTCTTTAATTATTTAGGAACCTCAGGAACTGGAGCATTATAGCTATGTGTGGTGTTGTTGGAATTGTAGGAACCTCTCCTGTCAATTTGTCACTTTATAATTCTTTGCAGGTGTTACAGCACCGCGGACAAGATGCTGCAGGTATCGTAACCGTAGATGAAGATGACAATTTTCATCAGCGCAAAGCAAACGGTATGGTAACTGAAGTCTTTCAGCAAAGACATATGTTAAGACTGCGTGGAAACATTGGTATTGCCCATAACCGTTATCCTACAGCAGGCTCTTCATCAGCAGCTGAAGCTCAGCCTTTCTATGTAAACTCTCCTTACGGAATTGCACTGGCTCATAATGGTAACCTCATCAATTCTAAAGAGTTAAAAGAAAAGTGTAAAAAAGCCCACCGTCACGTAAACACCCAATCTGATTCTGAAATCCTTTTAAATATCCTTGCTTGGAAAATCTCTCAAATCTCTCATGATGTACCTACAACTGATGATATCTTTGAGGCAATCTCAGGTGTGTATGATGAGATTAAAGGCGGTTATGCCGTAGTATGCCTAGTTTTAGGTGTAGGTCTTATCGCTTTCCGTGATCCATTTGGTATTAGACCTATGGTATTAGGCGAGAAGAAAGATGAGAACGGCAAGTCAGAATACATGGTAGCATCAGAGAGTGTTGCTTTAGATGTAAGTGGCTTTAAGTTAGTTCGTGATGTAAAACCAGGTGAAGCTTTACTTATCACCAAAGATGGTCAGCTTTACTCAAGAATTTGTGCAAAAGATCCACACTTACAGTCATGTATCTTTGAGTATGTATATTTTGCTCGTCCTGATAGCATTATCGATGGTGCATCTGTATATGCAACCAGAGTACGTATGGGTACTAAGCTTGCTGAGCAGATCCAAAAAGAGCATCAGAACTTAAAGATTGATGTAGTAATTCCTATTCCTGATACTTCAATTGATATTGCAGTACAGATTGCAAGAACCTTAGGCGTCCCATACCGTCAGGGCTTCGTTAAGAACCGCTACATTGGCAGAACCTTTATCATGCCAGGTCAGAAGCAGCGTAAGAAGTCAGTACGTAACAAGTTAAACCCAATTCCAGCAGAGTTTGCAGGTAAGAACGTTCTGTTAGTAGATGACTCAATCGTACGTGGTACTACCTCATTACAGATTGTGCAGATGGCAAGAGAAGCAGGCGCTAACAAGGTATTCTTTGCCTCAGCATCTCCTGAGATCCGCTATCCAAACATCTACGGTATTGATATGCCAACCTCAAAAGAGCTTATCGCTTACGGTAGAAACAACGAAGAGATCTGCAAAGAGATCGGCGCTGATGCACTAATCTATCAGAAGCTAGAAGATCTTGAGGCATCTGTAACAGAAGAGAATCCAGCTTTAACCAAGTTTGATACTTCTATCTTTACAGGTGAGTACATCGTACCTCCTGCTAAAGACTACTTTGAGAATATCGAAAAGCAGCGTTCTGATGATGCTAAAGCTGACAAGGCTTGGAAAGACAGCTCAGATTCTGAGCAGTTAGATATCTTTAATATCTAAAAGAAGTCTTTTAAAAAAGTCCCTGACAAAACGTTGGGGATTTTTTTTGCGTGATGCATCTGAGACAACAGGATCAGGAACAACAGGATCAGAGCCTAAAGTTTGAATGCAATTTAAATGAGAATGAATGATAAAAAATCAAAAATTCACTCACTCAAGAAATCAAAAGAATAGGCAAAAACACAGAAATCTCGCTTAAAAATGTGATTTATCTTCAAAAAAATAGAGCATAAATCGTAAATTTATGAAAAATTATAAAAACGCTCTGAAAATTAACAAAAATATAAACTCTATAAAATACAAATAATCTAATAAATACAAAAAGATAAATAAATCTGTATTTAGCTTTACAAAAATCCGTAACGATACGATTATGGATAAAAGTAAAGAAATATTGCCTTAAATTTTTGCTAAATTTATATCGTTAAGGAGGGTACATTTTGAAAAAATTGGGTAAATTTTTTGACGCAGATCATAAAAATGTACCTCATTTTGCAATTTAATTTGAAAAGATAAAATCGTAACGTTAAGATTTTAAGTAGACAAAAACAACTGCCCTTATTGTATTTGCAGTAAGAAAAGTAAATTTTGGAGAATCTATGTTTAACATGTCGCTAAAACAGCAGCAAAGAGTCATTATTGTCTCATTCTTGGCAATTCCTCTATGTTTGCTAATCACTTTTTCATATTTCCCTGCAGTAGAGTTGTTCTTCTTATCAACAGCTGATTGGGATGGCTTCCTTGATCCAGGTGAGTTCTTAGTGGGTATGCCTCATCAGGCAGACTTCGTAGGACTTGATAACTACGTTGATCTTCTCAACGAGCCTGAAGAGTTAAAACCTTTATTAGTATCTCTATACTACTTCGTGGGTGCTGTTATTCAGTTAGCTCTTTCATTATGGTTCGCTGTATTGGTTAACTCAAAGTTAATCGGTAGAAACTTATTTAAGACCTTCCTGTTCTTACCATTCGTTTTAAATGCTGTTGCAGCTTCAATGGTTTTCCAGATTTTCTATCAGATGGACGGTGGCTTAGATAGCTTCTTATCTTTAATCGGCATGGATCCATTATTTACAGTTGTTGAAAACGGTCAGGAGATTGTTAAGTACCCTGAGTGGTTAGCAAATCCAAAGATTGTTAACTGGGCACTGGTTGCAGCTTCTGTATGGCGTTATTTAGGTTTCAACCTGATTCTGTTCTATGGTGTTTTACAGTCAATTCCTCAGGATCAGTACGAGGCAGCAAGAATTGAAGGTGCAACTGAGTGGCAGCAGTTCCGCTTCATCACCTTACCATCAATTAAGATGATTATCGGTTTACAGGCTCTGCTTGCATTCGTTGGTTCTCTATCAGTATTCGATATTCCATATATCATTACCAAGGGCGCTAACGGTACACGTACTTTCGTTATGGAAACCATCCGTGTTGCATTCGAGCACAACGGTTACGGCATAGCATCTGCAATGGCTGTAATCCTGTTAGCTCTTGTTGTCTTCTTCATGATTTTACAGAAAGTACTGTTCAAAGAGGAGAAATAATCAATGTTTTCTAAAGCACAAAATTTAACTCCTGAGCAGTTAGCTCTGCTTCAGAAAGTAAATAAAGCTGAGCGTGAGATTAAACTTGCAAAGTTTAAGATGCACTTAAAGTCACCACGTTGGCTGTTCTGGATGTTCTTCAAGTACTTAACATTCTTCTTAGCATCTGTTGCCGTACTTGTACCTCCATACTCAGTATTTATTACTTCATTCAAGTCAATTGATCAGTACTACGATACAAGTATTTCAAAGTTACATGCTGAGTGGTCATACTTTACAAACTTTGATAACTATATCAAGGCATTTGATTTTGGTAACTTAGGTACAGGCTTTATCAATACCGCAATTATCTTAGGTATTTCTTTAATCCTGACCATTATCTTCGGTACTCAGGTAGCTTACGTATTATCTCGTTTTAACTTCAGAGGTAAGAAGTTAGTAATCCTACTATACTTAATGGCTATGTTAATTCCTGCAATTACAACTCAGGTTGCAACTTTCCAGGTTATCTATGCTATTGATTACTTCTTCAGAAACTTCATTTCACAGGGCTTTGCTAACGCAATCATCATGTGGAAGGTTATCGTACTGTACGTTGGTGCCGATGTAGTTATGATTTACATATTCTTACAGTTCATGAAGGGTATTCCTCTAGAGCTTGATGAGGCTGCTAAGATCGAAGGTGCTAGCTACTGGACTATTTATCTGAAGATTATTCTTCCTTTATTAAAGCCAGCTATCGCAACCATTATCATTCTGCGTACAATTTACATCTACAACGACTTCTACTTCCCATTACTGTACTTACCAGATATGCAGACAGTATCTACAGCTCTGTACCACTTTGTTGATTCTCCAACCGGTACACAGCCTACCTTATTGTCAGCTGGTGTTGTAATCGTATTGATCCCATCTATCATTGGTTTCTTACTGTTACAGAAGCAGATTTACGCTGGTGTTACTAACGGCGCTGTTAAGGGTTAATAAGATATGTCCACACCAATAGTTTTAGCTTGCCACTGGATGTGCCGCTTATGCTGGATCCACATTCTAATGGTAGTAATGACAATCTTAGGATTGGGACTATTTGGTGTGTCTCCTGCTCTGGTTGTAGGTTGCCTTCTTTTAAGAAGATACCTAAACGGCCATAACAGAATCACCATCTCAATGGTGTGGACTGAATATAAAAAGGAATTTATTCGCGCAAATAAAGTTGGACTGTTACTAATCTTTGTAAGCTTTGTGTTCTTTTTCTACTACTCATACGGTATCAATGTAGAAGGACAGTTATTTAATGTGATTGGAAAGATCTGTATCGGACTTTCAGTATTCACTCTGTGCTTTGGATACTTAGTGTTAGTGATGATGAGTGTTTATGACTCAAAGACAGTTTTAGCAAGCTTGCAGAATGGTGCCATCTTAATGCGCAACTATGTTGTAGTTGGAGCCACAATTCTCGCTTTTGTAGCTACATACTTAGTTGAAAAATTTATTCCTATTATTGGTTTATTTTATGGCTATGTTCCTGCTTTCTTTACCACTGTAGGCATACTTTGGTATACAAGTGCAGAACTTAAGTCAAACTAGAATCTTATGTTTATGGAGAACATGATGATCTCTCTAGAGAATTTAAAGGAAGAGTGCAAACAAGAAGCTCGCAACATTCTTGATTTCTGGTATGCATATCAGGATAAAGAGTTCGGCGGTTTCTACAGCTACTCAGATTTTAACGGTAACATTGAAAAAGAGCACGGCAAGGGTGTTCTACTTCATGCCCGTATTCTTTGGGCTTTCTCATACGCCTATAAGATCTTAAAAGAGCCTAAGTACAAAGAGGCTGCAACTCACTGCTATAAATTCATCCGTGACTATGCAGTTGATAAAGAGTTCGGTGGTGTTTACTGGTTCCTAGATTACAAGGGGCAGCCTACCGATCCACAGAAACACGTATATAACCAGAGCTTTGTTATTTACGGTTTAAGTGAGTACTTCTTAGCAACAGGTGAGAAGGAAGCCTTAGATTTAGCTTTAAACCTGTTCTCTTTAATCGAGAAGAATGCTTTTGATGAAGTATACGGCGGTTACAGAGAAGCTTATGACAGACAGTGGAGCCCAATCGAGAACAAGCTAGTTTGTGATACAGCTGAAGGTGTGTTATCAGAGAAGTCAATGAACACTCATTTACACATTCTAGAAGCTTTCACCAAGCTTTACGAAGCTTCACATGATGAAACTGTTCAGAAGCAGATGTCTGCATTAGCAAAGTTAATGCTAGATAAGATTGTAAACAAAGAGAAGCATTTTGGTCTGTTCTATACAAGAGAATGGGATTGCTGCTCTCATGACGTATCTTTCGGTCACGATATCGAAGGTTCATGGCTGTTAGATGAAGCTGCTGATCAGATCACAGACAAGAAACTGTCTGATGAGATCCGCAAAGTTACCTTAGAAATGGCTAAAGTAACTGCTCGTTACGGTGTTGATAAAGATGGTGCTACATTCAATGAGTTCCGTGATGCACATCTGTTAGATACCGATAGAATTTGGTGGGTACAGGCTGAATCAATGATCGGCTACTTCAATGCTTACCAGAAGACTAATGACGAGAAGTTCTTAGCTTTATCAGAAGTCTGCTTCAATATTATCAAGACTCAGTTAAAAGATAATATTAACGGCGAATGGTTCTGGAAGGTTGATCGTTATGGTAATCCTTATAAAGATTGCCCTAAGGTTGAACCTTGGAAATGTCCTTATCACAATGGTCGCGCTTGCCTGGAAATGTTTAAACGCATTGACAGCTTACAAAGTGCTAAATAAGAAATAACTTTTTTGGAGAAATATTATGTACGCTGTTAGAGTTGAAAAATTAAACAAGACTTACTATGGCAAAAACATCATTTTAAACGACATCGATCTAGAGATGGAAGCTGGCGGCTTTACCGTTCTATTAGGACCATCAGGCTGCGGTAAATCAACCTTATTACGTATGATCGCAGGTCTTGAGGATGTAACCTCAGGTAAAGTATTCATCGGTGATAAGTATGTTACTCTGCTCGACCCTAAGGATAGAGATATTGCTATGGTATTCCAGTCATACGCTCTATTCCCACACATGACAGTTGCACAGAACATCGGTTTCGGTTTAAAACTACGTAAAGTTTCAAAGAACGAGATCAATGTGATTGTTAAGCAAGTAGCTGATATGTTACAGATTGGCCACTTATTAGACAGAACACCTGCTCAGTTATCAGGTGGTCAGCGTCAGCGTGTTGCTATCGGTCGTGCTCTAGTTCGTCAGCCTAAGGTATTCTTATTCGATGAGCCTTTATCAAACCTAGACGCTAAGTTACGTGGTGAGATGAGACTTGAGTTAAAGAAGTTACACACAACTTTAGATACCACCATTATCTACGTTACCCACGATCAGATCGAAGCTATGACCTTAGCTACCAAGATCGTTGTTCTAAACAAGGGCCACGTACAGCAGGTTGGTACTCCATACGAGATCTACAACAAGCCAGCTAACGTATTCGTATCTAAGTTCGTTGGTACTCCACAGATCAACTTATTAGAGTGCAAGCTAGCTAAAGAGAACGGTGTTCCAGGTATTACTTTACATGATCACTTCATGCCTCTACCTGATTACGAGTTCTCAGCTCCATTTGAAGAGGGCAGAGACGTTCTATTCGGTATCCGTCCTGAGCACGTAACTCAGTTCAAGCAGTCAGAGAAGTCATTTGAAATCACTGCTCGTGTAGTAGCATATGAGAAGACTGGTTCTGAGACCTTAGTTGAGTTCGAGTGCAACGGTGCTACCGTAAGATCTAAGTTAGATGCTAACGTCGAAATTGCTAACGGCGATGACTTCAAGTTATTCTTAGCATTAGATAACGTTTCAATCTTCGACTTCAAGACTGAGAACAGAATTTAATTTAAAGTCTTAAAGATTTAATAAGAAATCAGTTAAAAGCTCCACCTTGTGTGGAGCTTTTTATTTGGGGCAAATTAAAAGCGCCTGTGTTTAAAGTGACAGTAAAGTTAAGTTTAAGTTTGGGGACTATGGAAAGCTGTCGCAAAGGGCACAACAAAAAAGCAAGCTTAAGCTTGCTTTTTAATGAAACATGTTTTGATAAATTGGACTCAATTATCTAGGATAGAAGGTAGCCTTCTCTAAGAACTGTAATTTCTTAGGATCTTCACCTTCAATTAACTTAATCAGGTACTTAGAGAGCACAGTTCCGATTGAATGGAAGTTCTGTCTTAAACCAGGAACTGGTGGTTGATAGAATGTAGGCAAGTCACAAGTCTCAACGTTAACAACAAAGACATCCTTGTTTACAACTAAACCTGCATCTGCGACACCCGCTACACAACCAAGGGACGAAATTTCAGAACCACAGAAGATGCCATCTGGGTGATCTTCTTTTGACATGATGTCACAGAAAAGTTTTCTGTAATTAGTCTGCAGAGAATAATCATAGATAATATCTCTGTCTCTATCAAAATCGACACCGTATTCCATAGCAGCTCTCTTTACACCATAGTACTTATGGCAAGCGTAGGTGTATTCTGCTGATGATGAGAGCATTAAGATACGTTTACAACCTTTCTGGAATAAGTATGAAGCTGCTCTGTAGCCAATGTCGTAGTTATCGATATCTGCAAAAGCATGATCAACACTCATTTCAGTCTGACCGAAGGTAATGAAAGGAACTTTGTGCTCCTGCAGGTAGGTAACTCTTTCATCTCTGGTCTTGGTAGCGTTGATGATAATGCCACCGGCTAGACGTCTTTCTACTGCATACTTTACAGGTTCTAATGGATCCTGACCTGGTAGCATAGGAACTACAGAGAGGTTATAAGGAGTACCGACAAGTCCTGAGGTAAGTCCTGAGATTAAAGGTAGAGAGCCAACATCACCAACGATATCGCCACTCTTTAACATTGGGAGCACAGCAACAAGATTGTAGTTAATACCAGTCTTTAAGCTAAGACCCTGAAGATTAGGGGCATAACCTAATTTTTTTGCTGCAGCTTTTACCTTATCAATTGTAGGTTGTTTAACATCATCACCGTCTTTTAGAGCTCTTGAAACAGTGGTAACTGAGAGTCCTGTATATTCAGCGATGGTCTTTAATGTAACTGACATAATAGAATTCTGAAAATATTACTAATAAATTTCTTATTGTTATACGTTACCGTAACGATCGAATAAATAGTACCATACATCGCTAAAAAATGAGAAATTTATGAAAAATGTACCATAATGATCTACGGCATTATTTTGTATTTAATAAAAAATACAAAATCTAATTTAACTTACTGATAATAAAAGATAATTTAAAAAGTTAATTTTAATTAATCAAAATTCACAACAAAAAAGTAAAAAACTGAATAAATTTTTATTGTAAAATTAGTGAGCTGTATCACAAAATATAGGTGATCATTTTTGATTTTAGTTCAAATTTATCCTATAAAAATATAAAATGGTAACGTTACGATTTTAGAGAAAAGTATTTTTGTAAATTAAAATTTCTTTTTCTTTCAGATATAACTATTGTTTAATAAATTAACTTTGAAATTATCAACTTTGTTATAGAAGATTTAGAGATTTTTAGTAAATCAAAATACTCAATCTAAAAGATTTAAAACTCCTGTTTAAAGATAAATTCTTTAACATGTAGTGTTAAGTCAAGTAGCATAGTGTACATTCCTTAGAATGGTGCTTATAAAAACAGCTTATTTAAGCTGTTCATTGCTCTAAGGAATGTATAGCTAGGGATGAATGTCTGTATTAAAACTTATAGCTGTTTTTAAAAATCGAAACGATACGGTATTTTAATTCAGCGCTTAAGCTCAGGTGAGAATGGCTCATTTAGTACAAGTTCAGTCATCTTTACTACAGATTTAAAGAATGTTGTACGAGTACACGCTTACCGAGTAAACGTACGGCTTTGTGGTTACTTCAATCTAACTTATGTGGATACTATTATGACAGTAAAAATTATTGGACAATCAATTCCAAATCTTCCATGGCAGGATAAACCAGCTAATGAGCAGGGTGTTGTTTGGCGTTATACCAAGAACCCTGTTATTGATTGGAATCCCTTCAAAGCAGCTGCTCGTGTTTACAACTCAGCTGTAGTTCCTTTCAACGGTGAGTTCGTTGGTGTATTCCGTTGTGACTACAAGAATGGTCGTCCACATCTTCATGTTGGCCACTCAAAGGACGGTTTAGACTGGACCTTCAACGAGGAGCCTATCGATTGGAGAGATAAGGAAGGTAACCCATTCGTTCCATCATATGCATACGATCCACGTGTTGTATGTGTAGAAGGCACTTACTATGTAATTTGGTGTACTGATGATCACGGTGCAACCTTAGGCGTTGGTATGACCAAGGACTTCAAGAAGTTCACCCGTTTAGAGAACGCTTTTGTACCATTCAACCGTAATGGTGTTTTATTCCCACGTAAGATCAATGGTCAGTTTGTAATGTTAAACCGTCCATCAGATTCAGGCCACACTCCATTTGGTGATATCTTCTTAAGCCACTCAAATGATATGGAATACTGGGGCAAGCACCGTCATGTAATGGGTAAGGGCGGTAACGGTTGGTGGCAGGGCACCAAGATCGGTGGCGGTCCAGCTCCTATCGAGACCTCAGAAGGTTGGTTACTGATTTATCACGGTGTATCTGGCACTTGCAACGGCTTCGTATACAGCTTAGGTGCTGCTTTATTAGATATCGACGAGCCTTGGAAGGTTAAGTACAGAACTCGTGATTACATCTTAACTCCTGAGAAGGATTATGAGACTCGCGGTTTCGTACCAAACGTATGCTTCCCATGCACAGCTTTAGCAGATGCTGATACTGGTCGTATCGCAATCTACTACGGTGCTGCTGATACTTACTCAGCTTTAGCATTCACCACAGTTGATGATCTTGTAAATGAGATCAAGACCAACTCAGAAGTATTCTAATTTTTAATTCAGAGTGCGCCTATGCGCACTCTTTTTAGGTAAAAAATCATGTCAGTATTTAACGATAGATTAGCAGCTTTAAAGGCTGAATTTAAACAGAACACTGAGTACAAGAATACCCCTGTATTACCAGGTAACGGTATCTTTACTCGCTATGAGAAGCCTGTATTAACCAATCTTTTTGCTCCATTAGCATGGAGATATGACTTAAACCCTAAGACCAATCCATTCTTAATGGAGCGTTTAGGTATCAATGCTGTATTAAACCCAGGTGCAATCTTCTTAAACGGTAAGTACTACTTAGTAGCACGTGTTGAAGGCTGTGACAGAAAGTCATTCTTTGCAGTAGCTGAGTCTGATACTGGTATCGACGGCTTCAAGTTCTGGGATGAGCCATGTGTAATTCCTGAGACTGATGATCCTGAGACCAACGTATACGATATGCGTTTAACTCAGCACGAAGATGGCTGGATCTATGGTTTATTCTGCGCAGAGCGTAAAGATCCATCAGCTGCTAAGGGCGATGAGTCATCAGCTGTTGCACAGTGCGGTATCGTTCGTACTAAAGATTTAAAGACCTGGGAAAGATTACCAGATCTAAAGACCAAAGCAGCTCAGCAGCGTAATGTTGTATTACACCCAGAGTTCATCAACGGTAAGTACGCTTTCTATACACGTCCACAGGACAGCTTCATTGAGGCTGGTACTGGTGGTGGTATCGGTATGGGCTTTAGCGATTCAATGGAAAACGCTACTTTAGATGAAGAGTACTTAATCGATCCTAAGCGTTACCACACCATCAAAGAGTCTAAAAACGGTATGGGCCCAGCTCCTATCAAGACTAAGTTTGGTTGGTTAAATGTTGCTCACGGTGTTCGTAACACAGCAGCTGGCTTACGTTACGTTTTATACTGCTTCATGACCTCATTAGAGGATCCTCGTAAAGTAACTCACCGTCCAAGTGGCTACTTCTTAGCTCCAGAAGGTGCTGAGCGTGTAGGTGACGTTTCTAACGTTGTATTCTCAAACGGTCTGATTGCTAAAGACAATGGTGATGTTTACATTTACTACGCATCATCAGATACCCGTTGCCACGTATTAACAACTACTGTTGACCAGTTAGTTGACTACGTAATGAACACTCCTGAAGATCCACATACTTCATACGAGTGTGTTCAGCAGCGTATCAAGCTAATCAGAGCAAATAAGGAATTCTTATAATCTCCTCGATTAACTCCTAATAAATTTTTAATTACCATAATTCAAGCCCAGGCATGTCCTGGGTTTTTTTATAATTTCAGCCTAAAAGATCACGAGAAATTTGTAACTTTCCCAAGACCCAGCTGAGATAAAAAAATAAAAGTTCGAAAATGACCTC
>OMZC01000046.1 GCA_900315395.1 uncultured Gammaproteobacteria bacterium | reverse complement strand
GATATTGGAAAACCGTTCAGAATTATTGGAAAAATATGCAAAGATATCGAAAGAGCGTTCCGTTTTAAAGGAATTAATGTGAATTTTATTGTAATGATGATCGATTATATTGGATTTGCGTTTATATTAAAGTGGAATTTGCAGTAGGGATAAGAATGTATAAATCCCTGAGTATAACTCCATGATTGAATTATTTCTCTATCCTTACACAGAAAGAATTTATGGAAAAGAATGGACCGCTTTCTGAGTTTAAAACTCTAAATTTGAATTATTCCTCTTTCCAATAGTTTGTGACAATACAGACATCACATCTTACTATCCATTTTCAAGTGGTATTGCAATTGGAATAAATGGCAAGGTAGAACTTTAAACAAACATTCCTATGTTTCTTACTATATTTATAGATTATTACTTGTAATAAATAATCCATATAATATAATAAAAAGTCATAGGGGTAGATATGAAAAAGAAAAAACGTAATTTCTACGTTTTATTAAAAAGCACTTAATAGAGTTGATTCTTCTAGTGACCGCAATTCTTGATATTATCAACGAACTATTAAGATTTTTAAATAACTAAGTTTAAGCCTCAAGGTTACAGCCTTGGGGCTTGTATATAGGATAGCAGAAATATGATGACTAAAGAAGAAAAATTACTTATTACTTACTTTAGGCTGTATGTATCATCTGCTTCATATCCAATGTCATTAGATTTATTGATTGGTGGGTAAACTAACATGAGAGGCGGTAAACGTGAAGGTGCAGGTCGCAAGGTCGGTTATAGAAAAGACGAGGAGCTCAAAAAGAGCAATCGTATAGTGATCTTGTGTACTGATGAGGAGAATGAGCTTATTAAATCAAGAGCACAAGCTGAGGGGCTTAAGGTTTCAGCTTACATCTTAAAGAAAGTTCTTGGTTAGGAGTTAGGCAGAAGAGATACTGCCTAATTTATTAGTAATAAAATTAAGCATTTTTGTTTGCTTTTATAAACATTTTTATTTATAATTATAGATGTTAAAGCAAACGCTTTAATAGTTTTTTTAGTTTTTAAAAACAGGTTCTTATATGAAATATAATGAATTTGTAAAAGAACTTAAGAAACAAGGTGTTATTTTTGATGAGAGAAAAGGTCATACAAAATTATACTTAAATGGCAAACAATCTACATTAAAAAGGCATCCATCCCAAGAGATCACTAATGCTTATGCAAATTTGATTAGACGTCAATTGGGGCTTAAGTGATTTTAACAGGAGGAGTGAAATACCTCCTCCTGTTACATATCACTTTATAGATCAACTAAAAAGGAAGTAATATTATGTTTTCGCGCGATTATCCTGCCGTTCTTACTCCGAATGGTGAAGGTGGTTTTATTGTCACTTTTCCTGATGTGCCGGAAGCAATAACCGAAATATGGAATAAAGAAGAGTTAAAAGAAACAGCTACTGATTGCCTTGTGACAGCTGTCGATTTTTATATTGAAGATCACAGGTTGTTTCCCGCTCCATCAAAACCTAAAAAAGGTGATGTAATTATTCAATTACCTATATCAATAAGTGCAAAAATTTTATTGCTAAATACTATGGTGTCAGGCAACATTAGACCAGTTGATTTAGCAAAAAAAATGGGAATTAAACCTCAAGAAGTTAACAGAATTATTGATACAGGACATACAACAAAAATTGATACTATTGCAAAAGCATTGGATGTATTAGGTAAAAACTTGCAATTATCAATTTAATTAACCGAAAAAAAAACTAAAAAAACTTTGCCCCTCACTTCGAGGGGCTTATTTTTATTGTTTTAATTCTTTTCTGATCTTCTCGTGAGCCTTTGCTGTAAGATCTTTAAGTTGAATGCTACCAAAGATAGGAATGATATGGCGCTCAATACGCAGTTTCATATACTCAAATGAACGAGCAACAAGTTTCTTCTTTTCGTACCAGCCATGGAAGGCATCTTTTACTGTATAAGAGGTATTCACGCTCATATTACGCACCACAGAAAGAGTTTTAATCCATTCATCATTAGCACGTCTTGCCATTGCTACGGGAAGTTCTGGATAACTACCTAAACGCCTATTAAGAGTTTTATTGTTCTGTTTGACTTTTGCATACCGTGAGGCATTGCCTGTAGGAGAAATTCTGAGAAACAAATTTTACTCTACAGTTTGATTCACAACTTTACCTGTATCTTTAGCTTTCTTGATGAGCACATTAAATTGAATCGGCGTTATAACGATTTTCCTCTTTTGCATCACTCGTTAATCACTCTCCAACACTCTCAAAAAATAAAATTTTAGGAGTGATAGGGGTGTAATGGCATGGATAACTTGGAATAGATTGATTATAGTGAAAGGCGCATTAGAAATGCCTTTTTAAAATATTTTGGGAATAGGTTTGGAAGGTTAAGATATGTCCTTTTGGTGCCCAGGACGAGACTTGAACTCGTACTCCTTGCAGAACTACCCCCTCAAAGTAGCGTGTCTACCAATTTCACCACCTGGGCAACGGAGAATATAATAGCAAATTTTGTTACTTTGTAAAGAGTAGTATCTGCAAGAACCTATGATTTTTCAAAAAATTAGTACCTGTATCCTAATTCATTTGAGTTCAATAATCTGTCTTCCTGACCTGTTAACAACTTTTTGTAAATTGTGTCATATAAGAGAACGTTTTGAACATACTGTCTGGTCTCTTTAAATGGGATGTTCTCAACATACATAGCAGCATCTCTACCCTTACCATCCTTAGATTTCCAGATATTGATTCTGCCAGGACCTGCGTTATAGGCAGCTGCTGCTAAAATTCTGTTGTTATCAAATCTGTCTAGCATATCACGTAAATATGCTGAACCTAATCTGATGTTGTTCTCTGGTACAACCAAATCACCAGTACCAGCATAAGACCAGTTGTTCTTTTTAGATACCATCTTAGCTGTACCTGGCATTAACTGCATTAGACCTACAGCACCAACAGGTGACTTAATATCAGGATTTAACATACTCTCCTGACGGGAAATACCATATAAGAAGGAAATAGGTACATTAGAGTAGGATGAGTACTTCTGATATAGATTTAAAAATGGCTTAGGGAATCTGTAGTCTAGAGCGCTCCATCTTTGACCTGCAACTACACTAGAAATAGCATAGCTGATGTTACCTGTTGATAAAGCCCATTCAGCCATTAACATTGCTTCATCATTAGTACCGGTCTTTGCAATTTCACGCCATTCAATAGCAGCATTGCTGTCTTTTAAAGCTCTAAATTCAAAGAAGCGTACAGCAGCTTTGTTTTTAGCTACAGTCTGTGGCCATTGAGCTGTCTTTGATAAATGCTCATGGTTAAATGGCATTCTAGCGGAGATCTCTTGAGCTGCTAAAAAGCCAAAGAAACTTCTGTCTTTAGCAACCTTTGTCATAAGTGTCTTACTCTCTTGAGTGCGACCAATCTCACGGGCAGCTCTTGCTTTCCAATAACGCCAGTTAATAGCATTCTTATCAAGATCGGTTAAATGGTCATACAAGTCATAAACAATCTGCCATTGAGCAAACCAAATAGCTTTGCGCATACGCATAAGTTTAATCTCTTCAGACCAAACTACAGCTGGTAGATTTCTATCTACCCACTGAACTTCTTCCTCTGTAGATTGTCTTGATAAAAAGCCTTTAGCAATTATTTGGAAGATCTCTAATCTTTCGGTATCACTGATTTTAAATTTATTAGCAAATGCTTCAAATGCTGGAGTTGCACTCTTTGGATCAAGATTTGCAAATCGCTTAAAAGCAAGCACTGCGGTTCTTTGGGTGTTCTCATCACCTTCTACATAGTCTAGGGTGAGTACGGATGCAGGATTGTCATAAAGTGACATTTCCTGTGCTACACGTGGAGCAAACTGACTCTGCTCAAGACCTGCAGCTAATGATCTTGTAGTCTCGGTGTAGTTTCTAGTGATATAAGCTCTTTCAAACTTTTCTAGCTGCACCTTTTCATCAAGATATCCATTCTGTCCCCAGACATAGATTAAACCTGCGCAACTTGATGGATATGGAGATAACTGTAAGTACATCTTTGAAGCAAAAGCAGCAGCTGTAACATCAGCTATACCCTGTTGCCAGCGTGCTTCGTAGAAACGACACTGTAGTGACTGTTGAGGTTTAGTCATATCACTGTCATCAGGAAATGGCTTCTTACCGATAAGATCAGATACTAATTTGTACTGACCTACTGATGCCAAATACTCAATGTACTTTTTCTTTAGCATCTCACCTAGCTCTTGATGAACTTTTGAGTTGATAAACTGTTTTACCTGAGGGTATTTAGATACATCCATGTTGTTAGCTAAATACCAGTAATCAATCCATAAAGATAAAGGATAGTTTCTTAAATAGTTATTCTGTATAGATAGAGCAGTATCAATGTCACCACTTTTAATCGCCCTTTCAGCATCTGCAAAGTACTTTCTCTGAGAAATTAAAGTAGGTGTAGTTGCAATTAAAGGATTCTCATCTGAATAATCAAATGGAGCTGTTACATAGTCTGATTGAATAGCTCTTTCTTTAGCTGTTGTAGTTCTTACAGGAGCTTTTGTCTGAGTTTTAGCTGTCTTTTTGGAGTTCTTTTTAGCGCTGTTATGAGCTGACTTCTTATTAGATGCAGAAGATTTCTTAGAACTTCTTTTTTGAACTGTACTCTTTTTAGTAGAACTACTTTTAGCAGTGCTCTTTTTAGCAGAAGACTTGTGGTGTTTTAGAGCTTCAGCCTGCTCGATAGTTAAGGTTCTAATCTGACCCTTAGAGTTATTAGCTAGAGCTTGAGAATTAAAAGATAGTGGGAGTAGTAAAGAAAATGTAAAGAGAATACCTTTGATTAGCTTATTGTGTTTCATTTGTACAAGGTGCCATTGGTTTTGTGTTTTATTTATATACTGTGATTATACGTCCAATGGCACCTTGTTGTAAGCTTTATGCTCGATTAAATACGGTGTAGTAACCAATAATGAGCAGAATTGCAATTACAGTAGTCAAAATGTATCTGTAATAGAAGAATAACTTAGGTGTCAGTTTAAAGCCTTCACCTACATTTGACTCCTTAATATAACACTCCCATTTCATACCGCTTTTTGAGGTTACAAACAGCACGAATACTAATGAGCCAATAGGCAGAATGTTATTTGAAATTAAGAAATCGCAGAAATCAGTAATACCAGTATTTGAACCGATGAGGTGAACATCTGATAAGACATTGAAACCTAAAACAGGTAATACAGATAAAGCTAAGATCACGATAAAGTTAATCAACACAGCCTTCTTTCTGTCAATCTTAAATAGCTCTAGGTTTGCTGCAATGATATTCTCAAACACTGCAATTAAAGTAGAGATAGCTGCAATTAACATGAATAAGAAGAATAACGCTCCCCAGAAAGCACCAAAGCTCATGTTTGAAAATACCATAGTCATGGTAACAAACAATAAGTTAGGACCTGCATCTGGGTTAATGCCGTAAGTAAAGCATGCTGGGAAGATCACAAAGCCAGAGAGCAGAGCTACAGCGGTATCTAAACCTGCGATAAACAAAGCCTCGTTTAACAGACGGTGTTTTGTTGACATATAGCTACCAAAGATAGCAATACCGCCCATACCGGTTGATAAGGTAAAGAAAGCCTGTCCCATTGCAGCCCATACAGCTTCACCAAAGTTATCCTGTAACTTTGAAAAATCTGGTTTTAGATAGAATGACACACCGTCCATGAAACCGTCTAAGGTAACTGAACGCAATGCCATAAAGATTAAAAGACCTAACAGCAGTAACATTAAAGGTTTGGTAAAACGCTCAATGCCTTTTACTACACCTAAAGCTACAATCATGAAGGCAAAAGCAACTACAGCTGCCATGCATGAGAATAGAGTTGCAGGATCCTGCAGAATGCTACCAAAGTTAGCTACAGCAACATCCTTTTCAAGATGTGGTGCTACAGAGCCTGAGGCAAACTCAAAGAAATAGTAAAGCATCCAGCCTGTGATCACACCGTAGAATGACATCAGGATGTAGTTACCTGCTAACTGCCACCATTTGTTGTGATGCCATTGAGCTCCCTTTTCCTCTAAGTTCTCATAGCAGTAAGCAATAGAACTTCTAGAAGCACGACCAATAGCTAACTCTACTGTTAATAGAGGGATACCCATTACAACTAAGAAAAACAGGTAAATTAGTACAAAGAAGGCACCACCATATTGACCTACAATGTAAGGGAAACGCCAGACGTTACCAATGCCCACAGCACAACCTGCTGCAATCAGAATAAAACCCAATCTGGTTTTAAACTGCTCTCTGCTTGAATCCATATTAAATCCTTATTAACTTACCTATTTACTTAATTGTTATTTACTTACTTTCCAGTTAACCAAGTCCTTATAATTCTAGGCTTAATTAACCGACAAAGATCTTGTAGTAACCAATTGCAAGTACAATAACCACAATTGATGTCAGAATATAGCGGTAGTAGAAGAATAACTTCTCAGACATATTAAAGCCCTTACCTACGTTACACTCATCAATGTATCTCTTCCAGGTCATACCTGATTTAGCACATACGAATAACACAAAGACAATAGAACCTATTGGCATGATGTTATTTGATACTAAGAAATCAAAGAAATCTAAGATACCTGAGTTTGCATTTAGGATATGAACATCTGACAGGATGTTAAAGCCAAACAGTGGTAGAAGACACATTGCAATCATTACAAAGAAGTTGATTACAACTGCTTTAAAACGAGTGATCTTAAAGAGTTCAATGGTACCTGCAATTGAGCTTTCAAACACTGCAATCATGGTAGATACAGCTGCAATTACCATGAATAAGAAGAACAGAGTTCCCCATAAAGTACCCCATGCCATGTTTGAGAACACCACAGTCATGGTTAAGAACAATAAGTTAGGACCTGCATCAGGGTTAATACCATAGGTAAAGCAGGCTGGGAAGATCACAACACCTGCTAGAAGCGCAATGATGGTATCAAATGAAGCAATAAAGATAGCCTCATTTAAGATCTTATGACGATCTGACATGTAGCTACCGAAAATTGCAATTGCACCAAAGCCTACTGACAGAGTAAAGAATGCCTGTCCCATAGCAGCCCAGATAGCTTGACCTAAGTTATTCTCAAGCTTTGAAAAATCAGGCTCTAAGTAGAACTTCATGCCCTCGACAAAGCCATCTAAGGTAACAGAACGGCAAGCCATGAATGCTAGTAATAAGATTAGAACTACCATCAAAGGCTTAGTGTATCTTTCAACGCCTTTAATTACACCTAAAGCTACGATAGCAAAAGAGAATACCACAGTAGCTAGAACACAGGCGAACATCACTACAGGTGATGCTAAAAGGTTACCAAAAGTCTGACTAGCTTCATCACGAGTGATGTTAGCTGGAATTTCACCAAAGGCAAAAGATAAGAAATAGTAGAGCATCCAACCTGCTACTACAACATAGAAGGCCATTAGAAAGTAGTTACCAGAGAACTGCCACCACTTGTTTACATGCCATCTAGAACCTGCCTGCTCTAACTCTTCATAACAGTAAGCCATAGAACTTCTTGAAGCACGACCGATAGCTAACTCAACTGTTAAAAGAGGAATACCTAAAGTGATTAAAAAGAACAGATATAAAAGAACGAAATAAGCGCCACCGTATTGACCTACGATAAAGGGGAAGCGCCATACATTACCAATACCAACAGCACAACCTGCTGCAATGAGCAGGAAGCCTAGTCTTGTTTTGAATATTTCACGTGGTTTTCTTTCCATAAAGGTAACCTTAGCTAATTTTTACTTCATTTATTACTAGCGATTAAAAACTGAAATATAGCCTTGAACGAACAGTACTAATACGATTACAGGCAAAACATACTTAAAATAGAACTGTAGCTTTTTACTTACTTTTGGACCTTGTCCTAAATTTGCTTCTTTCAAGTAATTATCAAAGCCCCAGCCATAATGCCATGACGCATACAATACATATACAACCGAGCCTAACTCTATAATATTTTGAGAAAGAATAAAGTCATATAGATCAAGAATTACAGATCCACGCCCCATAGGTTCTATAAAACTTAATAAATTAAAGCCTAAGATCACAGGCAATGACATTGCAAAAATCACAATGAAGTTACATACCACAGCCTTGATCCTGCTGATCCTAAAGATGTCTAGAGTAATACCAATGACGTTCTCAAACACAGCAATCAAAGTAGAAAGTGCTGCAAAGAACATAAACAGGAAGAAGACACCGCCCCATAACTGACCGTATTCCATATGTGAGAATACCGATACTAAAGTTACAAAGATAAGTCCTGGTCCCTGACCTGGTTCTACAGCATAGCTAAAGCATGCTGGGAAGATTACGATACCAGCTAAGAAAGCTACCATGGTATCTAAAATTGCAATTACAGATGCTTCATAAGTAATAGACTTTTGTGAGCTCATATAAGAGCCAAAGATCTGTAATGAACCAATACCAACACCTAGAGTAAAGAAAGCCTGACCGCATGCTGCTGAGAGGATTTCATAGAAATTGTCTTTGGTGATCTTTGAAAAGTCTGGATAGAGGTAGTACTTAATACCCTGTTCAAAGCCAGGTAAAAAGAATGATCTTGCAGCTAAAAAGATAAGCAGTAAGAAGAGCAATACCATTAAAGGTTTAGTAAAACCTTCAACACCTTTTCTCAAACCAAAAGCGCATACAGCAAAACCTGCTAAAGTTACTGCTGCTGTAAACAGGATCTGTGGTTCTGGAGCTTGCAGCATTGAAGAAAAGAAATGTCCTGACTCTGCCTGACTCATAGGAGCATTAGTTAGAGTACCTGAGAACATTTCAATGGTGTAATACAGCATCCAACCTGTAACCATGGTGTAAAAAGCCATGAGCACATAGTTACCAAAGATCATGAAATACTTGCAGTATTTCCAGTTCTTGCCAGGCGTTAAAGCTTCAAAAGATAAACCGATACTGCGTCTTGAGGCACGACCTACTGACAACTCAATAGTAACTAAAGGAATGCCTAATAAAATTAAGAAAGCAATATAGATTAAAACAAACAGTGCTCCACCATACTGACCTGCAATATATGGGAATCTCCATACATTACCAAGACCGATTGAACAGCCTGCTGCAATTAAAATAAAGCCTAAACGGGATGAAAACAGTTCGCGAGAATTTGTATTTGCGCGGGGATTTGAATTTGATTCTGACATCTTTCGTTAAAAAAGGCCCAATGATAACTCGTTGGGCCTTTATAAAAATTATTTAATGATTATTGCTGATCTTCACGAGGGCTATTCTCGTAAGGATTTGGCATTTCAGGCTGTTGCTCAACTACCTGCTCTTCAACCTGTACAGTTTCCTGCTCAGTTGCTTCTACAGGAGTTTCTTCAGCAGCTTTAGCTTTGTTCTGCTCTTCGGTGATTGCCTTGATTGACAGACGGATACGACCGGTGTTGTCAATATCAAGTACACGAACACGAACATCATCGCCAACGCGTAAGTAATCATTTACATTCTCAACACGCTCTTCGGTGATCTGAGAAATGTGAACTAAACCATCACGACCAGGTAAGATGTTTACGAAAGCACCGAAATCGGTGATACGTACAACTTTACCGTCGTAATCCTTACCTACTTCAACCTCAACTAATAGATCGTTGATACGCTTGATAGCTGATTCTGCTGATAACTGTGAAGTTGCAGAAATCTTTACGGTACCATCATCTTCGATGTCGATCTGAGAGTTGGTGTCAGCTTGGATTGAACGAACATTGAAGCCACCCTTACCAATGATTTCCTTAACCTTGTTTGCTGGAACCTTGATGGTTACAACACGTGGAGCATAAGGAGATAAAGTCTGACGTGGCTCTGGAATTGCCTTCTGCATTACGTTTAATAAGTGGATACGTGCAGCATGAGCATCTGTTAATGCATTCTGCATGATCTCACGGGTAATACCGTCGGTCTTAATATCCATCTGCAGTGCAGTTACACCATCACGAGTACCTGCTACCTTGAAGTCCATATCACCTAAGTGATCCTCATCACCCATGATATCAGTTAAGATTGCTACTCTGTCGTCTTCCTTTACAAGACCCATTGCAATACCAGCTACAGGAGCCTTGATAGGTACACCTGCATCTAATAATGATAAGCAACCAGAGCATACTGATGCCATTGATGAAGAACCATTTGATTCAGTAATTTCTGAAACAACACGAATGGTGTATGGGAACTTGTCTAATGGAGGTAATACAGCCTTTAAAGCTCTCTTAGCTAAACGACCGTGACCAATTTCACGACGCTTTGGAGAACCGATTAAACCAATTTCACCTACGCAGTATGGAGGGAAGTTGTAGTGAAGAATAAATCTGTCTGAACGAACACCTGACATATCTTCAAAGGTCTGAGCATCACGCTCTGAACCTAAAGTACAGGTACCGATTGACTGAGTCTCACCACGGGTAAATAAAGCTGAACCGTGAACACGTGGTAGGATACCAGTTGCAATGGTGATAGGACGGATCATACGTAAGGTACGACCATCAATTCTCTTCTCACCTGATAAGATTCTTTCACGAACTATGTTACGCTCTAATTCGAAGAAGATCTTAGCAATCTCGTTGTCCTTCTCAGCCCACTCTTCTTTAGAAGCCTTAATCTTCTCAGCAGTAGCTTTCTGGATCTCAGCTAACTTGTTCTGACGCTCTAACTTATCAACGATTCTGAAAGCGTCACCAACAGCAGCTTCAGCATCAGCCTTAACAGCCTCGATTAAAGCTGTATCTTCAGCTGGCTTTACCCAATCCCATACAGGACGGTTAACCTGCTTTGCGAACTCTTCGATTTCCTTGATTACAGTCTGCTGCTGCTCGTGACCGAACATAACAGCGCCTAACATTACAGACTCAGGTAAGCAGTTAGCTTCTGACTCAACCATAACAACTGCTTTCTCAGAACCTGCAACAACTAAATCAAGATCTGAAACTTTTGACTCTGAGGTTAATGGGTTTAATACATACTGACCATCAATGTAACCTACACGAGCTGCACCTAGAGGACCATTCCATGGTAAACCTGAAGATGCTAATGCAGCTGATGCTGCAATGATAGAAATGATATCGGTTGGGATCTCAGGATTTGCTGACATTACTGTTACAACAACCTGAACCTCATTTACGAAACCGTCTGGGAATAATGGACGTAATGGACGGTCAATAAGACGTGAAATCAGAGTCTCACCTTCTGTTGCTCTGCCCTCACGACGGAAGAAACTTACAGGAATTTTGCCTGCTGCATAAGAACGTTCTTGATAGTTTACTGTTAGAGGGAAGAAATCACGACCTTCAACCTCTTCATTGCGGTTGCATACAACTGTTGCTAAAACGGTTGTATCGTCCATAGATGCCATTACGGCTGAATCTGCCTGACGACCAATTGCACCTGTTTCTAATGTAACTGTGTGACGACCATATTTAAAGGTGCGTACTATTGGTTTTAAATTCATCAACTTATCTCCGAAACTTCCCACTATGTTTGCCTCTTTTCGTGGGACTTATATAAATTGGGCGGCAATTATGCCGCCCTAGCCAGACGCTAAAATTAGCGACGGAGCTTTAACTTCTCAACGATTGCGCTGTAACGAGCAAGATCAGAAGCCTTTAAGTAGTCGAGCAACTTACGACGCTGAGCAACTAAGCGTAATAAACCACGGCGGCTGTGGTGGTCCTTCTTGTGGGCCTCAAAGTGAGGCTGAAGGTCAGCGATTCTTGCAGATAATAATGCAATCTGAACCTCTGGATAACCAGTGTCCTGTGGGTTACGACCAAACTCAGCTACGATTTTTGCTTTGTCAGCTACTGTTAACATAAAATTTTGCTCCTTTGTGATAATTAAACAAAAACTCTCAGACCGATCACAAACTCAGTTGAAAGCCGACTAATTTTAACATATAAAGATAAAATCTTTGTGCTTTATTTATATTTTTCACAAGATTTATCTAAAATTGAGAATTCAAGCAATATTCAAACAGGAAAGTTTCAAACAGGAAAGATTGTTTTGAATTTCTTGAAGATGAATATAAGTGAAGCGTAAAAAGATAAGCAAGCTTCTTAAAAAGGAGGCAACCTAAAAAGGTTGCCTTTAAAGTTGAGCGGACTTTGCATCGAAAATAAAATTTACAGTGGTTAAATGAAAATTAAACCTTGGTTACTTACCGATGTTAGATGCGATCTTAATGATTGTATCTGTAAAGAAATCTGTCATTGCCTGTTCATTTACAGTACCCGATAAAACCTGATAAGCACGCTTTACAGCATGATATCCCTGTCGGTCTGGCTGCTGACAAATTACAAACTTAAAGATACCAGCTCTTACCATTTCAACTGTGGTATAGATATCATCAAAAGCAATGCCAATGATGTCATCACGACCAGTTGCAATGATAGCAGCACCTACACCTTGCACACCTGCACCTGTTACATAAACACAGTTAATGTCTTTGTGTGCAGTTAGGTATTTAGTTGTTTCAATCTGAGCTTTAATATCTGAATCATTTGATTCAATCTGAGCACAGATTTCAAAATTAACATTAAGGTTCTTTAACTCTGTCTCAAAGCCTTCGATTCTCTGTCTGTGACCTTTCATCAAGGAAGAACCAGTAACTACCAGAATATTGAGCTTATCAAACTTAGAGATTAAAGATAATAAACCTGCACAGGTCTTACCTGCTTTAATGTAGTCTGAGCCTACATAACAAATTCTGTTTGAATTAGAAACATCAGAGTTTACTAAGATGATCTTGATACCCAGTAACTCACATTCCTTAATTTTTTCAGCAACTGCAGGAGTATCAATAGTAGCTAAACATAAAGCAGAGCAACCTTTTTTCTTTAACTCATCAATTGCTTTTATATGAGTAGCCTCATCGTAACCTTGGATTTTATCTAAGATTACTTCTACACCTAACTCTTCATATTCAAGACAGGCTTTCTCGATTCCTTCAATTACACCATCGAAAAAGGCATTACCGACACTAGGTAACATGATGCCAATCTTATAGTGCTCTCTGATACCTGATAGAGCCCGACCAGCTCTGTTTGGAACATAGCCTAATTCTTTTGCTAATGTTTTAATTTTTAAGGCTAATTCTTTTTTAACAGATCCGCGGTTATGAAGAACTCTGTCAACTGTTCCGCGAGATACACCAGCTGCTTTTGCTAAAGTCTTTACTGTTACTGTCATCGCGATAATCCTTTGCTAAACATCTTTGTTATGCCCTTGTGGGCTTTTACTATGGCGCCACACAGGCGCCATAATTTATTATTACGTATTAAAGTTTACTTTAATACAATATTTTCACCAATGAGGCGACCTGTAGTTACACCAGATTTACCTTCATTTGAGTCTTTGTGTGCATATAACCACTTGTTATTGTGGGTTAGGCAACCAGACTCACCTTCATGAGTTACACCAGAAGGTCTGTCTGTATTAGTGTCTTTAGGCAGAACTACACACATCTTGAAGTGCTCCTCACCGTCTGCTACGCATGGAGCATAATGTAAGGTGGTTTCATAGAAGAGTACAGCCTGACCTTTCTTAACTCTAAATAACTCTACATCATTGGTATCGATAATACCATCATGTACAGCTGTCATTGGAGCTACCATGAGCACTGCATCGTTAGCTGCTACATTCAGCTCAGCATTGCGGTGGTACTCTAAAGCATTTAATGCCTTATTGTGACCATTGCAATAACCTACCTGAATCTTTAAGCCACCGAATACCTGATCCTGTAAGATCTTAACTAATGAAGGCTCTTCTAGAACTTCAACTGATGGCTTGTAATCAGTACCATCGGTTAATGGAGTCTTCTCAAGTAAAGATACGATCTTATCAGTTGGGATATCAGTAATAACCTTACCGTAGCGCTCAAACTCAATATCAGTTACCTCTTTGTATTTTGCAACCTTGTCACCATCTAGTTTCTGTCTTAAGGTGTCTAATTTTGCAAAAGCAGGACGCATAGTTGGATATAAGAATGAGTAGAGCTTGTAAATCTCATCATACTTAGTAGCAGCTTCAGTGTTTGTATCAGAACGTTTATCTGATCTCTTTACTAATTTCTCACAACCCTCTTCTACAGATGAGAAGATACCTGCTGCAACACCCGCTAGAATTGCAGCGCCTAGAGCTGGGCCTTCTTTAGAAGTAGTAGTTACGATGCTGCACTTTAGAACATCAGCTAATAACTGACGCCAGAATGGAGACTGAGCACCACCGCCACAAGCAGTTAAGGTCTTAGGCTCGATATCCATCTCGTGTAACACTTCAAGATTATGTCTTTGTGACAGAGTGATACCTTCTAAAACTGCTCTTGTCATATGTGACTTGGTGTGACGAGCGGTTAAACCAAAGAATACGCCTCTAGCATTAGGATCTAGTACAGGTGATCTTTCACCCATTAGGTATGGCAGATAGATAAGGCCATCTGAACCTACTGGAATGGTATCAGCATTAGCGGTCATTAAGTTGTAAACATCATTACCTTTCTTAGCTTCGATGTTTTTTTCTAAGGTATATAACTCATCGCGCATCCAGCGTAATGAAAGACCTGCAGCTAGTGTACATGACATTGCTGTCCATGAATTCTTTACAGCAGCACAGAAGGTGTGAACTCTACCTAGAGGATCGATTGATGGTTTGTTGGTGTGAGCAAAGATAACGCCTGAAGTACCTAGAGTTACAAAAGCATCACCTTCTTTACATACACCAGTACCTAGAGCAGCAGCTGCATTGTCACCTGCGCCACCTGCTACGATTGTGCCTTCCTTTAAGCCTGTAAGAGCTGCAATCTCTTTGGTGATGTGACCTGCTACAGCGCTTGACTCAATAATAGGAGGCATTAAATTCTTATCAATATTTAATTTTTCTAAGATCTCATCTGACCACACACGATTAGTGATATCTAATAAGTTAGTACCAGATGCATCTGAAATTTCCATTGCCTTAACGCCTGTTAACATGTAACGAACGTAATCTTTTGGCAACAGTATGGTTGTACACTTTTTGTACAAATCAGGCTCGTTTTCACGAACCCATAAAATCTTTGGAGCAGTAAATCCAGTTAATGCTGGGTTTGCGTTAATCTCAATTAAACGCTGTTTACCTACTAATGAAGTGATTTCATCACATTGTTTTTGGGTTCTAGCATCACACCATAAAATAGCGTTGCGCAGGACCTTGCCGTCCTTATCAAGCATTACTAAGCCGTGCATCTGACCTGCAATTGACAGTGCAACTACGTCGTCACTGTTTACCTTGCTCTGTAAAAGAACTGCTTTTACAGACTCAATGGTTGCATCGTACCAGAACTTAGGATCCTGTTCTGCCCAACCGTTCTTTGGTTGTAATAAAGGATATTCAACAGTCTTTGAAGCAATTACTTTACCGGTCTCATCAAATAAAACTGTCTTAGTTCCTGAAGTACCTAAATCAACACCTAATAAATAACGCATGATATTCCCCAAATTTTCTTTTTATCTAAATTACGAACTTGTATATCTTTCGAAATATCTTTCGAATTTATCGTTCGTACATACGTATATACCCTTGATACCAAAACAGGGGCTCTCGCCCCTGCTTTTTTAACTATTAGTTAGTTACTCTCTTCTTTGACATAACGTCGGTTACAACAGCAGCTAACAGAACTAAACCTTTAACAGCCTTCTGCCAGTTAGCGTCAATACCTAAGATTGACATACCGTTGTTTAGAACACCCATGAAGATAGCACCGATAACAGCACCACCTACGGTACCAACACCACCGTATGCTGAAGCACCACCGATGAAGCAAGCGCCGATTGCGTCTAACTCATAACCAGTACCAGCCATAGGAGAAGCTGAGTTGAAACGTGCTACGCAAACTAAAGCTGCAACAGCTGCTAATAAGCCCATGTTTACATATGATAGGAATAATAAGCGACTGGTGTTAACACCTGATAACTTAGCAGCCTTCTCGTTACCACCTAAAGCATAGATTCTACGACCTACAACAGTCTTGTTAGCGATGAATGCGTAAACAATAACTACAACAGCAATTAGGATTAAGATAACTGGAATACCTTTGTTCTCACCTAATAGAACACATGAAGCGATGATAGCTGCAAGTGCTAATACGTGCTGGAATAAGAATGCATATAAAGGCTCAACTTCATAACCTTTCTTAATCTTTGAAACACGGCTGTAAATGATACCTACTAAGTAAGCAATTACGATGATTGCAGTTACGGTCATGGTCTTAGCGAACACGATTGCGCTCATACCTGCACGAACTTCAGCACGTGATAAACCTGTAGCTAACTGATCTCTGAAGTAGGTTGCATCAAATGATGGGAAGTATGAGGTGAACATGGTTAAGTAGTCACCAGGGAATGGGTTAATGGTAATACCATCTAACACAATCAGTGCTAAACCACGGAACAGTAACATACCTGCTAAGGTTACGATGAATGATGGGATGCGGATGTAAGCAATCCAGAAACCATGCCATGCACCGATTACGATACCTAACAGTAAGCATAGAGCCATTGACATGTAGATGTTGCACTCGTTGTTAACCATGAGCACACCAGCTACTGCGCCAACTAAAGCTACGATAGAACCTACAGACAAATCGATGTTACCGCAACCGATGATTAAGAACAGCATACCAACAGCAAGGATGATCACATAGCTGTTCTGGTAAATGATGTTAGTAAAGTTTGAAGGTGAAAATAATGATCCGTGACCTGTTGACTGAATTGCAATCTCGAACAGGATCATGACTAAAATTAACGCAATTAACAGAGTGTTGCGCTTTAACATGTTTAAGATATACATAACTTATTGCTCCACTGATTTTTTCTTACCGGAAGTACGTAAAATTGCAGACATAATGCTTTCCTGTGATGCTTCAGAACGTGGCATCTCACCTACGATCTTGCCTTCATTCATCACGTAGATTCTGTCAGACATACCTAAAACTTCTGGTAATTCTGAAGAAATCATCAGCACTGCTTTACCTGCTTCCACGAGCTTGTTGATAAGACAGTAAATTTCGTACTTAGCACCTACATCGATACCACGGGTAGGCTCATCAAGAATTAGCACATCAGGCTCTGCGAACATCCACTTTGCCAGTAGTACCTTCTGCTGGTTACCACCAGACAGGTTACCTACGTTCTGCAATACAGATGCGCACTTGACGTTCAGATCCTGTTTTAACTCTTTGGCTTTAGCAAGCTCTAAGTCTTTATCAATAACCATGTGTTCTGATACAGCCTCTAAGTTAGCTAAGGTCATGTTAGTTGAAATAGGATTCTCTAAAACTAGACCATCACCTTTTCTGTCCTCGGTTACATAAGCAAGACCTGCTTCAATAGCCTGACGAACATTATTTAGGTGCACTACTTTACCGTTGATCTTTACTTCACCATGGATCTTGGTGCCGTATGAGTGACCAAACAAGCTCTTTGCAAATTCAGTACGACCTGCACCCATTAAGCCAGCAAAGCCTACTACCTCACCACGGTGGATCTTGATAGAAACATTGTCATTTACTTTACGATCTGGGTTTAATGGATGTGATACGTTCCAGTTGTTAACCTCTAATAAGACCTCATCAGAAATCTTATGCTCAGGTTTTCTCTTAGGGAAACGATCAGTTAGAGCACGACCTACCATTCCGGCAATAATTCTGTCTTCAGATACGTTGTGATCGTTGTTATCTAAGGTTTCAATAGTTGAACCATCACGAACTACAGTAATAGAGTTAGCGATGTATGAAATCTCGTTTAATTTGTGAGAAATGATGATTGATGTCATGCCCTCAGATCTGAATCTATCGATCAGCTCTAAGAGTTTTTGGGAATCAGATTCATTTAATGATGCAGTTGGCTCATCCAAAATTAACAGACGGCAGTTCTTAGAAATTGCCTTTGCAATTTCAACAAGCTGCTGCTTACCAACACCGATATCTTTAATTAAGGTATGAGGATCTTCTTCTAAGCCTACAAGATCCATCAGCTCTTTTGCTCTTTGGTAGGTTCTAGGCCAATCAATAACACCGTTTGAGTAAGCTGCTGTTCTTTCGTTGCCTAGGAACATATTCTCAGCAATTGACAGATAAGGTACTAATGCCAATTCCTGGTGAATAATAACAATACCTTTGTCTTCAGAGTCATGAATTTGGGTAAATTTGCATGTTTCTTCATCAAAGATGATGTCGCCTTCATAAGAGCCGTAAGGATATACGCCGCTCAAGACGTTCATAAGGGTTGATTTACCTGCACCGTTTTCACCAACTAGCGCATGAACCTCGCCCTCTTTCACCTCCAAGTTAACGTCTTTCAAGGCGGTTACCTTGCCAAAACGCTTGGTGATGTTCTTCATCTTAAGCAATATTTTTTGCTCGGTCATACTTGTTCTCTTCTCCAAAACAGGCCGGGGTTACCGGCCTGTATCAAGGTTTAAAAATTAGCTTTTTCTAATTATTTAACTTCCTTTTCTGTGTAGTAACCTGAATCGATTAAAACTTCCTTTAAGTTGTCTTTGGTTACAACGATTGGTGAGCACAGGTATGAAGGAATTACGCCTGTACCGTTGTTATAGGTCTTAGTATCGTTAACTGGAACTTCCTTATTATCAACGATAGCGTTAACCATCTTTACAACCTGGTCAGCTAGAACACGGGTGTCCTTGAATACTGACATGGTCTGTAAACCGCGCTTGATGTTCTTAACTGATGGCTTATCGCAATCCTGACCAGTTAAGAGAGGGAAATTGTCAGCGTTGTAGCCTGATGCGGTTAAAGCATTGGTTACACCGTTTGCAACAGAGTCGTTTGAAGATAGAACAACGTCTAACTTAACACCGTCTGGACCATAGCCTACTGATGAAATTAAGTTCTCCATACGCTTCTGAGCTTCCTCAGTTGACCAGTTTAGAGTAGCTACCTGCTCTTTCTTGGTCTGGCCTGACTTACATACTAACTTACCGCTATCTAAGTAAGGCTGTAAGATATCCATTGCACCACCGAAGAAGAAGTTTACGTTGTTATCATCGATAGAACCAGTGAATAACTCGATATTCTTAGGTGTTGTTGCATCATCCTTTAACTTTAACTGATCAACAATAAAGTTACCCTGAATCTGACCTACTTTGTAGTTATCAAAGGTAGCATAGTATGAAATTGCCTTTGAGTTCATGATCAGACGATCGTATGAAACAACAGGAATTGCTTTATCGATAGCGCCCTGTAATGCAGTGGTTAATGCACCACCATCAATAGGAGCAACAACTAGAACATCTACGTCACCAGAAATCATGTTCTCGATCTGGCTTACCTGGGTAGGAATGTCGTTATCGCCTGCGTATAAAAGTTCAACCTTATGACCAGCTGCTTCTAACTGAGCTTTTAAGTTGTGACCATCCTGGTTCCAACGCTGTAATGACTGAGTAGGCATTGAAACACCGATAGTAGCTGCATTAGCTGCTGAGAAAGCGGTACATGCTAAAACTGCACAACATAGTGTGGTCAAAGTTGTTTTAATTTTCATAGTAAACCTCATGTTTGATTATATATTTGTGCACGTGCACATAAATTATAGTAGAGCTTTAATTTCAAAAAATCACGAAAATAAATTTTTCCTTGTTAAAAAATGGGAAACACATCATATTTTTAAACAACCTATTGTTTTACAAGTATTATTTTTAAGATTTTAGAAAATTTGTAGAATTTTTAATTTAATAATTTAGAAAATTTTTATAATCGCAAACGATTACGCAAATTGCACAGCCGAAACGTTAAAGTTGATCAACTTCAAATTTTATCTTATTGATTTATATAGATTAAGACACTTTTTAGAGTTATCACACGGTATGCTACAAAGTGAATAACCTATACACTAGCCTTTTGATAGGTTAGGTTAATATTGTGTAATACTTTTATCAAAAAAGTAGAATTTTAAGCACTAGTTTTTCTAGTATATTAGATTTTTTGCTATTTTCAGGAGAAATTTTTGTTGTGCAAAATCTTGTGACAGGAGATCATCTGATGCTTATTTTGGGCATCAGATGTTCAATAGATCATACGCTTTACGGAAGAGAATTTAGATAAAGAAACGATGTAACCGTTTTCTTAATTATTTGGCTTTTTTATCTAGGCTATCTTTATTTTTACAGCCATCGTTATTGCCTAATTGACAGGCTAATTCGAAGTATTTTTTTGCAAGATTTAAATCCTGTTTAACGCCCATACTGTCTTTATAGATATAGCCTAATAGGTTGCAACCTAAGGCATTTTTACCCTTACAGGAAACGTCAAAGTACTCTCTTGCTTTTTTAAGATTTGGGCTGATACCCTGTCCAAAGGTATACATAATCCCAAGATTTGCGCAGGCAAGTGAATCGTGAAGTGAACAGCTTGTATTAAAGAGTTTGAAGGCTTTAGTGTAGTCGCGCTCTACACCTTCTCCGTTCTGATAGACAGTACCTAAATTAGTACAGCCTTCAACTGAGCCTAAGGAACAGCTCTTGTCAAAAAGATCATGGGCAGCTTTAAAGTCTTCTTTTACGACCACTCCATTGATATACATAATGCCAAGGCTTGAACAGGCATTACCATTGTCCCCAGCACAGCTTAATTCATAAGATTTAAATGCTTTCTTTAAATCTTTATCTACACCAAAGCCTCTTTCATAGGCATAACCTAAATACAGACAGCCTTGAGGATCATTCATAGAGCAACTCTTAGTTAGAAGCTTTACTGCCTTTTTAGCATCTGTTTTTACACTAATGCCTTTCTGGTACATTAAACCTAAGTTTGCACAGCCTCTTGCATCATTTAAAGAACAGGCCTTATCAAACATGTCATGACCTAATTTAATGTCTCGAGGCAAGCCGTTACCATTAGCGTACATATTGCCAAGACTGGTACACCCCTGACCATTATCTAAAAGACAGGCTTTTCTAAAGTGCTCAGCTGCTTTTAGGTAGGACACATCAACACCGATACCTGCATAGTAAACCGTACCGATATTGGTACAGCCCTGACCGTATTTTAATTCACAGCCCTTAGTGTAAAGTTCTAATGCCTTTTTAATACTCTGCTTTACAGTGTCGCCTTTTTCATACATGACACCTAAATAAGTGCAGGACTTTCCATCATCTCCTTTACACCCTTTTTCAAATGCGTCTTTAGCTAGAGCATAGCTGTGTCTTAAATCTGGTGACTTAATCTCAATTAAGCCTAAATTGCCACAGGCCTGATAGTAACCAAAGTTACAGGCTTTTTTATAGAACTCTTCGGCTGCAACAAAGTCTGTTTGAGCGGTATTTGGAATTACAAATTCTGCTGCAATTGAAGAGCAGATCTCTCCATTTCCAAGGTCACATGCTTTTAAGAATAACTGTTTTGACTTATCAGAGCTTTTTTCAACACTGTTGCCTTTACTGTCTTTTCCAGAGGCATAAGCTTTAGCAGCATTTACACACGATACAGCATCTCCTGACTGACACTTTATTTCAGCCTTTTCTGTCTCTGTTTTAAAGCAAGCTGTTAGAACTACAGAACCTAGTAAGATTGCAGAGGTGATAGCAAGAGAATTTAAAACTCGTTTTTTGTTGAAGCTGTTTTTATCTAAATTATTTCTGTCAAAAGCAGTAGTTATTTTTTGAATATGCATAAATGGACCTTTTGTTATCTACTCCTATTATATGCAACTTGGCTCTAATTTACGAACTAGAGCGCTTATCTAACTTTATAAAAGCGCTTTACTGTACATAATCTTAGAGAATGAGCAGTAAATTCTTGAGAAATTTCAGTAAAAGATCTTCATAAAAAGTAAAGGTTGAGACTAACCTAGAATGTGCATGGTATAGTATATAAAACAACTTGCGCTCATCTAGAGCTACTAGTGGCAATGAATATATAGAAACTACGATGTACGAACAGTCAAAGTTAGCAGGCAAACTATCTTTTCTGCTTACAGGAATTGGTATGGCGCCATGGGCTGCCATTATGCCTTACGTTAAAAACAGATTGTCATTAGATGACATCTTTTATGCGCAGCTTTTACTCTCTTTTGGTATAGGTGCTGTGATCGGCATGCCAATAGCTGGCATCCTCTGCAAAAGATTTGGTGTTAAGAATGTAATTATCTTGGCATTGGTGCTGTTATTTCTGACAGTACTTACTATAAGTAGTTCTACTATTGGATATGTTCCTGCTATTGTTGCAGTAACTTTATGGGGATTCTTTATAGGCTTGCTCGAGGTTGCCAACAACATCTACGGTACTTACTTTGAAGATCTGACAAAACAGCATCTGCTCTCAGGATTTCAGGCTTATGCAACTATAGGCTGTATCTTTTCAGCTATTATTTATCCTGTGTTGCTGCCTATGGGACTATCACCATTTAGTGTCTCTGTAATGATAACTATTCCCTGTCTGTTACTTATAGTTTATTGTCACAGACATCTTATTAACACTCATGGACAGAGAACTGATAAGACAAAAGAGGATATGTCTAAAAAGATTGATAATCCAGACACTTCAGTTTTAAATTACAAAGATAACTTTACAAAGTTTCACATTGTAATGGCAGGTATCGCCTGTTTATTGATGTTCTTATGTGAAGGTATGGTCTATGACTGGAGTGGTGTGTACCTTAATGTTAAGTGCAATGTAAGCTTAGAGCTTGCAGCTATTGGTTATGCGATCTTCCAATGCGCTGTTGCTTTTATGAGGTTAATTGGTGACAGACTGGTAACTAAAATTGGTGGTACCAAATTACTCTGTACAGGTAGTTTAATTGCCTGTGTGATTTTGCAATTTATCGCCTTTCATCATGATGCAGTAGTTGTGATCTCTTGTTTTGCAATTGCAGGTCTTGCTCTAGGTAATGTAGTACCTGTAATTATCTCAACTGTTGCAAAAAACTGTGGCAAGAATAAATCTGCTGCAATCTCTACAGTAGGAACCATAGGCTATTCTGGAGTTCTTGTAGGACCCGCTCTTTTAGGTCTCTTAGCAGACAGATTCGGTCTTGAGATGATCTTTTCCTTTGTAGGTGCATTAACAATAGTGATGTGTGCACTGTGTTGGTATATTTTAAGACAACATAGTAAACGCTCGGTTATTTTATAAATCAAACATATTTAAGTAGGCTCTCATGTGCATAAATGAAGACAACGTATTATTCAAAAGCCTTTTTAGATCAAATTATGTCGACAAGACTGGAATAATATCCTTTTTAAATAAGCTTATCGACACAGAGAATCGTTTTGTCTGTGTTACTAGGGCAAGACGCTTTGGAAAGTCAGCTACTGCACGTACGCTAAATGCTTACTATTCAAAAGGCTGTGATTCAAAGGAACTCTTTTCAAATCTTGAAATTGCAAAAGATCCTGACTTTGAAACTCACCTTAATAAACATGACGTCATCTTTCTAGATATGCAATCATATGAGCCTGCAACAGGTTCTGATGAAACTTATCTTCAGTGTTTTAATCGAAAACTTACTCATGAACTAGTTGAGCAATATCCAGAACTTGCATCAGAACAAGAGCCTGTCTACTTGAACGAGATACTACCAAGAACAGGTAGAAAGTTCATTTTTATTATAGATGAATGGGATTTTCCAATTGAACGCTACAAAGATGATCCTGCGTTCATTGAAAAATATCTTGACGTACTAAGAAGACTATTTAAAGAGACTACTTGTACAAATAGCATTTCTCTTGTCTATATGACAGGAATTTTGCCTCTAATTCGATTTGATTCTCAGTCATCGCTAAATAATTTCATCGAATTTACCATGGCAAATTCAGGTCCTATTGCAAAATTCTGCGGATATACCGAGGATGAAGTTGCAAAGCTATGTAGAGAACATAATCTTGATCTTGATAAGGTTAGACTTTGGTATAAAGGCTACCGTTTTGGAGAATATACCGTCTACAACCCTTTTGAAATTTCAAGACTTGTTTGGATGCAAGATTACTTCCCCTATTGGTCACATACTGCAACATGTGGCTACATGAAAAATGCCATATCAAACGATTTTGGCACTTTGCATGATGATCTAATAAGACTTTGCGCAGGAGATAAAATTTCAAATCTTGATCTATTGAGCATGAATAACCTAAACACTCACTTAAACAATAAGGATGCTGTCCTTTTATATTTAGTGACACTAGGTTACCTAACATACGACATAGAAACAGGAAGCGCTTTTCCGCCTACTGAGGAAACAAGAAATGATCTTGTAAGCACAATAGAAGAACTAAATTGGCAAGAGTATAAAGATTCACTGAGTGCTTCTAATGAAATACTAGAGAGCTTAATCTTAAAAGACGAAAAAAGAGCATCAGAGCTCTTTAATCTGTTCATCAAAAGAGGATTTGAGAGCAATTCCTCTTTATTTGGTTCAAAAACTGAATTAAATCTTAAGAAATCCGTACTTCTTTCTCTTTTGGCTACTGAGAGATATTACTTTATACCTCTTCAAAACGCCCCAAGTTTTAAAGGCTTAGCAGATCTTGTTTACATACCAAAATATAACTATAGAGATGACAAATACAAGTTTGTAATCTTTATTAGGATTAACTCTAAACTTGATACCAAAGATGCTATCTGCAAAATTAAAGAGAGTGAAAGCCTCCCTATGCTTAAAAAGTTTGCAGACATAGGTCTATTAGTCAACATCAATTGTGAGGCTAATACTCAAGACACTGTATGGAACATTAAATATGTTGAATTTTAGTAAACTAACGTTTACTACATGTTTAAAGCATTTTTAAGAGTAAGGTCATCTGAGTAATGAATGTTAAATTTGTGCAAAGTGATTTAACAAAATCTTAGCAAGAGTGGAAATTATATTTAACACAAATTTAACAATAATAGGATCTGAACTTTACTAGCGAAATTTAAACTTCCTATATACGTACTACTTATTTAGGAAGTTTTATGAAAAATGAAAAATTACCTCACTATCTGAAAGCAATCATCGTTTCAGATCCTGAACTCGTAGCAATTCTCACTAAGAATACTAAAGAAGACAACCAAAAAGCTTTAGACTTTAAGACACCAGAGTTTAAAACAGCTCTTACAGGTGTGTTATTAGGTTCAAACAGCTTTGAACTATTCAAAAAGATCTTGCCTGATCTAATCGATGACAAAGATTTCAACATTTCATACCTAAAAGAATGCCTGTACTTTGCTGTACCATTCTTAGGAATTGTAAGTGTCTATCCTTTCTTAAAGGAAGTAGCTAAGTTCGTAGGTAAGAATGAATTATCACTTTCTAAACAAGACTATGCTGTAACTGACGATGCCGCAAATATTGATTTAAGGCATCGCATCTTTGATTCAAGAACTGGTTTTGGTATCAGTGAGAATGATGCTACTAATACCTTTAAAAAGAGCATTGATGAGTTTGTATTCAAGAAATTCTATGAAAGAACACTCTTAACTTATAAGACTAAAGAGCTGTTAGCTCTGTTCATTGTGATCTCATCAAATGCTTCAGCTCAGACCTTAACAGAGCATGTAAATGCTGCTTTAAAGACTGGCAACACAAAAGAAGACTTACTCTCTTTAATAGAAGCGACATCAATCTTCTCAGGCTACATCAAGTCATCTGAGGCAATTAGAGCTGTAAAGAATGCTAAAAAAGTAACTGTGATCACCTCTTTAGATAAAGTAAAGTCTCAAGTAAAAGAAGATAAGAAGTCAGATAAAAAGACTGAAGATAAGAGCGCTAAAGAAAAAGCAACTGCAGATAAATCAGATAAAAAATCTGATGAAAATGCTGATGCTAAAGAAGCAAATAAAGAGCAGACAAAATCTAAAAAGAAAGACAAAAAGTCTGATAGTAAAGCTCTAGTTCAAGCTGAAGATAAGTCCGATGTTCATGAGGACAAATCAAATGAAGACACTGCTGATGTTGTAGCTAAAGATAACAAAACACCTGTTTTAGATGGTGCTATCAAGACTGATAAAATAGATAAAGCTTTAGGTAAGCAAAAGAAATCTCATAAGAAGTAAATACAACTATGTCAGGTAAAGGATCTTCTAGTAGAAGATCCTTTTTAGCCGTTCTTGAATTTAAGATTCAATCTAATTCAATACCTCAACTAACATCAGCTAAAACCAACTAACATTCCTACTTTGATGAAATCATCCTTTTTATATCCAAAGTTACAGCTACAAGTGATCTTTCAAATTGCTGTTTAACCTGTGTTTTATCTTGAGCACAGTCATATAAAGCGTAATACATAAACAACACTGAACAGAAACGTGAGGCTTGAGCATAAGGATCTTTAATCTTGAGACCCCTAAAGATGTCACTTACATATGCAACAGGTCCTGAGGATAAATACTGAGCATAGAGAGCTTGCATTTTTTCAGACTTGTACTGCTCAATGGTTAAGATCTTTCTAAAAGATGCAGCAAAGTCATCTTCAGTCCAATACCTAAACATTTCTAAAGAGTATCTGAACACATCCTCAAGTGATATCTTTTGATAAGCATTAGAAGTCTTACCAACGCTGTTTGCAGGTACCTTGTTTTTATCTGCTTTGTCTTTATCGTTTTGTTCCATCTTTAAAAGGATGGCATCAAAGATTGCCTGTTTACTTTCAAAGTGCCTGTAAAGAGCACCTTTGGTAATAGACAAAGAATCTGCAATTTGACTTGTAGAAACAGCATCAAAGCCACTTTTAGCAAATAAATGTAAAGAAGCTTTTAAGATCTTATCTTTAGTAGATGTCATGATAATCTCTTTTATTTACTTGTAACCTAACGTTCACTTATATTAGTGAACGTATGTTTACTTTGTCAAGTAAAAAAAAGATCTGGCCATAGACCAGATCAAAAAGACAAAAAATAACTACAGAGAATCAAAATGTTAATTCGTTACTTACTTTCCTTTGGTAAGAAGGTCATACTCGTCCTGTTCGATTAAACCTTTATCTAATAGATCCTTTAGTCTTTTTACCTTTGGATCATTAAGATTTATAGGCTCTTCATCTACAGACTTTTCTTTAACTATTTCATTAGCAGGCTCATTAGCAGCTGTAGCTTCTTCAGTTACAGACTCTTCATCGACTGTAGCTTCTACTTTCCTGTCAATGGCACTACTTACAGTTGAGGCAATATCCTGAGTCTTATCTACAAGATCTTTAGCAAAGCGGGCAATGCCATCGCTCTCAAGAACACTGTTTAGCTGATGATCTAGGCTTTCTTGAGCTGCAAGTTTCTCTAATTCAGGATCGATACCACATGCTAAATCAGGATCAACATAAACGATAGGTGTACCGTAGTACATACCTACAACGTCTTCTACATGGTCGATATTCCAGGTAGGCTTTTTGTTGAAGTATCTTGCGTACATGAACATGAATCGCATAGTCTTTACTTTAGATACATTCCAGCTATCAAGATTTTGGCTGAAAGCTGCAGCATCGTAGAACATTGATGACATGTTCTCAACAGAGGATACATCCCACTTATCTAAAGGCTGATTAAAGGAAGAGGCAAACTGGAACATGCCACGCATGTTCTTTACCTTAGAGACATTCCATGAGTTTAATGGCTCGTTAAAATTCTTAGCATAACAGAACATATAGCTCATGTCGGTTACGTTAGATACATCCCATGTTTCGATGCCATCAAAAAAGAATCGAGCCTGATCTCCTCCCCTTAGGGTAGGTTCAAACAAATGGCTCATATCAGTGATTCTAGAAGTATCAATTTGTGCTAGTTCAATTTCCTCATTTAAGATGAGTTTTCTGAGTTCTAGTTTAGTTTTAGGACGATATTTCTTTCTCATAGCAGGCTCTTATGTTGGTTTATAACTTCTGTTTCTAGGTATTGGAGATACAGCCAATATTCAACAGAATGTGATTTTTATGCTTTTTATAGAGAGAAATATAGCTAGAAATTTAAAGAAAAAACATGCTTAAAATCGCATTTCGTAAAAATTTACGGTATTTACGTAAATTAACGCAAATTGCTAATTAATGCGGATAAATTTTCATAATAGGTATTTGAAAAATCTAAATATTTGTAAATGTGTAAGCTATATCAAACATTCACATTATTAATAAATGTAGAATTATTTTCATTATTTCAATTAATACAACTACAGCAATCTTAACGGGGTTACCCATGTTTTCCAGACTGATTTCATATCTGTCTATAGCTCTATGCTCTTTTTATCTTACTGCTTGTTCAGGTCCAGAGACCGCTCAAGAAGTATCAGTTACATTCGTAAAATCTGCATACACAGCCGATGTAAAGAAAACTTTAGATTGCATCGATTTTTCTTCAGCTGATAAAGAAGACGTCGAAGATCTTGAATCTAAGAAGCTAGTTGAAGGAAAGTTATCTCAAGTACTTCCTGAGAAACAGAAAGAAATTGAGAAAGAAGCTGGTGGTGTTAAAGAAATTCAGGCTGTTGAATCAGTATTCAATAAGGATATGACTCAAGCTGATGTAAAGGTTGAGGTTGTATTCAACGGCAGATTGAAAGGTAAGACTTCTACTATCGAACCTGTACGTCTTGTTAAGACCAAGCAAGGTTGGAAAGTAAAAATTAAATAAATATAACAATTAGCAAATTTTGGAGACAAAAATGACAGATTTTAAATCTCTTTTAGCAATTATTGCTTGTTCAATTATGTTATTTGCTTGTGGTGGCGCTAAGTCTCCAGAAGATGTTGCTACAGAATTTATCACAAACATCTATGATGCTAAGACTGACGATGCTGTATCTATGCTTTACCTAGATGAAGGTAAAGAGGCTGATGAAAAGGACATGATGACTAAGAAGTTCAATGGCATGTTACCTCAGCAGAAAAAAGTTATTGATGAGCAGGCAGGCGGTGTAAAAGATATCAAAGCATCAGAAGCTAAGTTAAATGATAAGAAAGATGAAGCATCAGTTGACGTTACTGTAACCTTTAACAAAGAATTCAAAGGTCAGAGCTCAAAGGTTGAGTCTGTAAAATTAAAGAAAGTAAAAGATACTTGGAAAGTATCTATTCTATAAGTGCTGTCATCAATTTCTGTTATCAAATTAGGTTACTTTCTTGAAGTTATCTAAAAAGATAGGCATAAGCGCAGTTATCATAATAATTGCGCTTTTGTTTTCTTTATTTCTACTCACATCTACTCTCTTCAAAGACACTGACTTTGTAAGACGTAATCCTATTTTCAATCTGCAGTCATTAGTTTCTGATAAGAATACAAATTTTGATATCAGTAAAGTTAAAGATAAAGTAAGACTTGGCGATTTGGTGCTAAGAGAAGGTACTGCTACAGACAGCAACGTCATCATGATGTTAAGCTCATCTGACTATTCTCATATTGGCATTGTCACACAAATCTCCCCTGAAATTGTAGTTACTCATGCTACAACTGATGACGATCCAGAACATACAGATCAAGTTATCAAAACTCCCCTAGATGAGTTTTGGAATTCTAATAACGCTGATGCTGGAGAACTATTAAGACTGGACTTTATCAATGAGGATAACGTAAGCACTGTTATCAACAACGTCAATAGCAAGTTAGGACAGAGCTTTGTACTGACTTATAAAGGCAACAGACAGCAAAGACCCATGTATTGCTCTATCTTAATTTACAATGCTCTAAAAGAAGTGAATAAAGATTTCTCTTTAAAATGGCAATTTGTGGATATTCCTTTAGTAAGAGGTGATTACCTGTTTCCACAAGCTTTTATTGACAGCAAAGACAGTAAGATCATCTATAGCTTTTCTAAAAAAGAAACTATTCTCTAAAAAGAGTCGCATTCTCTAAAAAGAACTCCTAAAAAGCGTCCTCAAGATAGTATCTTGAGAACTGCTTTTCTTCCTCAAATCTAATCAACGAGCTATTAGCTCTTAGGATTTTTTAGCTTACTTACTGATGTTATCAATAAGCTCTAGCTCATCTTGAGTGAAGTTCAAGTTATCTAAAGCTTTGATGTTATCTAAGATCTGCTCTGCTTTTGAAGCACCAATTAACACACTGGTTACAACATCCTGAGAAAGTAACCAGGATAGAGACATCTCTGCTAAAGTCTGACCTCTCTGTAAAGCAAGATCATTTAGTTTTCTGATCTTGGCAATTACATTTTCATTAAGATCACTCTCTTTTAAGAAACGACCATCAGTCTTAACTCTACTGTCCTCAGGGATACCATTTAGGTAACGTGAAGTAAGTCTTCCCTGTGCTAAAGGACTGAAGGTAATTAAACCTTTTTGAGTCTCTTTTACAGCTTCTTTTAGACCATTGTTTTCAATGGTTCTATCAAAGATAGAGTAGCGATTCTGATTGATTACAAAAGGTACATGTAAATCATCTAAGATAGCGCAGGCCTGTTTTAATTTCTCACCATTGTAATTAGATAGACCTACATATAAAGCTTTACCGCTAGATACAGCAGTAGCTAAGGCGCCCATGGTCTCTTCTAGTGGAGTTTCAGGATCCATTCTGTGGTGATAGAAGATATCCACATACTCAAGCCCCATTCTCTTTAAACTCTGATCAAGACTTGCAAGTAAATACTTTCTTGAGCCCCAGTCACCATAAGGGCCATCCCACATGGTGTAACCTGCTTTTGTTGAGATGATAAGTTCATCTCGATACTGACCTAAATCGTCTTTTAAGATCTTTTTGAAGTTCTCTTCGGCAGCGCCTGGACGAGGGCCATAGTTATTAGCAAGATCAAAGTGAGTAATGCCATTGTCAAAAGCTGTGGTACACAATTTGCGCATATTCTCATATACAGCAGTGTCGCCAAAGTTATGCCAAAGACCTAAAAATAGAGCTGGTAGTTTTAAACCACTCTTACCGCAACGGCGGTATTCCATTGATTTATAACGTAAAGGTGAAGCTTGATACATAAATATCTCCTTATTTTTATAACCTCAATTTTAATTAAATGATGGTTAGAAAAAAAGGAGATATAAAGATCTTCGAGTGAAATCAGAACTGTATTTTTATGAAAGTTGATTTTGACAACATTAAACAGATCCTTATTACATTTTCTCACTCGAAAACAATTGGGAAATTAAGCACATTTATGCTTAAATTTAGTCCAATCGTCATAATGAACAAAAGAAGCTAAGTGTCTTACTTCTTCAAAAAGTCTCTCTGGCATAGGACCATACACTAATACTAGTTTTGGAGAAAGAATTTTCATGGCTGATTTTAAGCCATTTCTAAATTCAGTAGAGGCTTCTTTACCTCTTATGCATCCATAGGAACCTACAGCAATAACACTTTCATGGGGAGCTCCTGAAAAAGCCCATGCTTCACCAAACTCATTAAGCCCATAACTTCTTGAGTCACCCCACCTAATATTAGGAATCACATTTATTCCATTTTTTTCCATGTAATAGCCATATGCCCTATTTCTGTATAAATTTATCAGTTGCACAGACAAAGGATCATCTGTATACATCGAATTATCTGGACTAATATCAGCAGCAAATTCTCTAAGTTCGGCTAAGTAATCATTCGGATTTAATTCGAAATCATGAAATTTTACATCATGTTCAAAAAAACAAACTCCAACCTTTGACCTAATCTCTTTCGGAACTCTTTTTCTCTGAGAAAAAGGAACAAAGTATTCAATATTAGATACTAAACTCGGAGATGTTCCTAAAATCTTTGGAATAGCAAATTTACCTTCAAAAGTTGCACCTTCAACGAGATAGTCATCAAAGCCATCTACTAAACAAAACTTATTCTTTCTCACTATATTCGTCATCCTCCAGAGCAGCCTCTGAATCTTCAATATCCAACAGTAAATTGTACTTTTTTGTTATTTTGGGATACTTTTCTGCTAATTCAGGAGATATTTCCGATATAAAGAGGAACTCTTCTTCTGTACAATCTTTGTCCATAAATTGGATAAGATTATCTATATCAGAATCTATTTTTAAATAGATTTTTTTTGCTGATTCATCCCAATATCCAGGACAATCTGAAACATCTGTTTCATCTTCTATCTTCCTTTGTTTTAAAAATTCTCTAATAAGATTTTTCATTAAAAGTGAATACATAACAACTCCTTACATTTTATGGTTTACGTATAATTTACAATTTTGCTTTTTATCGGGAAAAATTGTAGCAATCTTGCCTCGTGTTTTTTTGACACAAACAATAACTCCTTTAAATGTTCCTTTCATGGATATTCCATCTGAAATATGCCTATTTTTTTTAAGACCTGTGACATGCATTCCTGCTTTTCGTATATCAGTTAAAGTCCAATTTTTAGGGAACCAGCTTTGGTTGTTACCTGATCGAATATAACCTTTTCGGTGATCAGGAATATTTCCAATCCGAACTCCATACGAATATGTGCCGGTAATTTCAAATTTAATTCCATATTTTTTTAGCAAATTTAAATTTGCCTCACTATGGCCACCACCTTTTAACCTTAACCTGTCTGTTTTTTTGTACTTTCTTGGTTTAGTAAAATCACCTTCACTTGAATGAATAAGTGCATATTCACTTGGATAATGACCTGAGCCTTTTGTATTAATTACGCGTCCAGATTTAGTTGTTCCCATCTGAGCACTCCTTACTATTTTCTGAAAGATTTATGTACACCACCTTTGAATTCGACATGCACTCACCAAAGTCCTCTCTTTGTGAAAAATTAAATATGTATGCCGTAGATGGTTGAAGCTCAGAAACTAGTTGATTTACCGCACTAATATATTCATCATAAGAGAATCTGTTACATAACAAGTCATAACCTGGTAAAGCGATTTCTTTAGGTTTGATTAAACTCGATAGTGTTAGAGATTCTTTATCTATTTTTAAAGACACGTTTTGTTTATGAAACAGTGGAATCCAAGGAATAATTCTGACAAAAGAACAAGAAAAGAACCTTTCCAATGTTCTTATCATATATATGATGCGGATCTGATTTACGATAGAATTGTTTGTAGAACTTTCGTATATATTTTCAGAAAATACTACCGCTGAAGATTTTTTGAACAAAGGAAGATACTTATCAGGATATGACAGTACATTTTTGAAGTCTTCTTTCTTGCCATAAAAGAAAATTCCTTGGTTCTTATTATCTGACTGACTAAACTCGTTATCAGCTTTATTTATAAAGCTGTATATGGTATCTCTTGCCCCCAAAATGCTTTCTAACTTTGGAATTTCAAGTAAATCAGTAAAGAAAGCTGTAACATTTAATTCATCGTTGCAACCTTCATCTATACGTAGATTCATATTATTTAACCTATAAAATTAATATCAACGAAGATCCTCTCTCTAGGAGATCTTTTATTTGACAAACTCTCTAAATAGGTTAAACTGACAATGCCACTTGATAGGTTTAACCTATTATAGAAATGGGGTGTTATCTTACATCTTGTTTAAAGATAGTTGCGGTAGCGCCCTTTTCTAAGTAATTACTGTCATGTCACACCTCTCATAGTTCTAAGCTACATTAAATTGCTCAATTATTTTGAGCTCATAGTTTTTATAATTTTTAGATCCATAAAGCCTTCTTTTCATGTAATTACTCATTGCAATCGACGATGCCTCATAGCTAATATTGAATGTCTTCTTAATAGAAAGTTCTGTTGTATCTTCAAGTAAAATTCCTATTAACGGTGTAGGAGCTAAAATGTATTTAGCAAAATATTTTGCCTCTGACTCAGAAATTTCATCTACAACACCAATTTCTAATATTTTGTGTCCTAAATGGAAATGAGCAAATTCATGCATCAAGGTCTGTTTTATCCTTTCCTTACAAGGATGCATATCGTTGTAATATATATACCATCGATGATTTTTCTCCATTGAAAAACCGTCATTAGAGTACTTTTTTAAAATATCCCATTTGGACTCGTTAAAACTCGAGTATGGAACCAATATAATTTCAGGAAAACAATTGATAATTGCGAATGGATCGATCGGTACACGACTTACTTTACAATAAGAAAGTACCTTACAAACTTCATTTTCAATGAAATCATACTGATCACCTGATAATTTCAAAATTAATCCTCTCGTATGTTTGTTAAAAGGTTAATAAGTTCTAGTCTATCTTTGTCTGACATTTTAGAAGCATTTCTGGCGATGAGATTTTTCACTACATTAATGTCATCTTTAGTATTATCATCAGCTAATAGCTGATCAACAGTTATGCTTAGAGAATTAGCAATTTTCATGAGATTAATTCCTCTTGGAACTCTCTCACCTTTGACATAGCGAGAAACAGCAGATTCTGTTAGACCTGTTGCTTCCGCCAGCTCTTTTTGGCTCATAGACAATTTTTTCAATTGTTCTAATATTACCTTTCCTGTGTTACTTGCCATAATAGCAATCCTTTAGCAACTATTCACTTTATTATTAGTGATAATTCTAGTTATTAACTTATCATTTTGTCAAGATATTATTAATAAAAATTGTATAAAATTTCATTAATAATAATTCGTATACAAGAAAAACTAATTTTTGAAATTGGCTGTCAATGATATTTGTTTTTTTGTGGGGGAAGATTTGTTAGCTATACTTTACCGAGATCGAATAGCTAACAATAAATTTGAAGTGCTTTTTAAATAAAGGGGAGTTCTATAAATTAAATTTGGTAAACCCCTTTGATCTTTAAAGAAAAATT
>OMZC01000013.1 GCA_900315395.1 uncultured Gammaproteobacteria bacterium | reverse complement strand
GGCCACTTGTGTCCGCGTTCGTGGCGCAGGGTGGCCAAGTAACTGGCGGTAGACATTTCAAAATCGCGCTCTAATGTGTCTAACTAAGCTTCTATCCTATTGAGCGGTCAACCTCTGACTAGTTTGTTTTCGTAAATTTACAGCCACCAAAACTTTCTAAAAACTAACTCACTTCTCTTAAAAACTCTCAATTTTTAGCAGAATTTGGCAATAACTTGAAAAGAAAGTGCCTATTTTTTGCTTTTTACTGTTCTAAAGTAGATGTATACAAAATACATAAAGGAACATTTTATGAAAGCAAAAGTATTAGCACCTCTTGTAGCAACCATGCTACTTACACTAGCTGTCAATTCATCCTATGCTAAAGATTCACAAGCTCCAGCTTTAACTATAGACGCGTCTTCCCTATCTGAAAAATGGGATAAAGTTTTTCCTGAGGATAAAAGAGCTCACCACCACAAAGTTGTTTTCCACAATCGCTTTGGCATCTCCATGGTAGGTGATCTCTATACTCCAGCTAATATGAGAAAAGGAGATAAGCTAAGAGCTTTAGCTGTTACAGGACCATATGGTGCCGTAAAAGAACAGGTATCAGGTCGCTATGCTCAGGAAATGGCTGCTCGTGGTTTTATAGCCCTAGCGATTGATCCTGCTTTTACAGGTGAAAGTGGCGGTGAACCTAGGAACATCTCCTCACCAGAACTTAATACAGAGGACTTTTTAGCAGCTGTTGATTACCTACTGAATAATGAAAACGTAGCTGATGGCAAAGTCGGTATCATTGGCATCTGTGGGTTTGGAGGCTTTGCGTTAAATGCAGCAGCTCAAGATCCTAGAATCAAAGCTACTGTTACCTCAACCATGTACGACATGACAAGAGTCATGGCAAATGGCTATTTTGATGAAGGTAAATCACCTGAAGAATTAAAGGCAAATAGACAGAAAGCAAGAGCTCAAATTGCAGCTGAACGTACTATTGATTATAAGAACGGTACTTATGCAATGGCAGGAAGTGTCCCTGCTAAGGTAACTCCTGATATGCCTCAGTTTGTTAAGGACTACTCTTACTTTTATGAGACAAAATTAGGCTACCATGAAAGATCATATGGCTCTACATCAGGTGCTACTGTAACCTCAGCAGCTTCCTTCATGAACATGCCAATTCTGTCATATGCTGATGAAATTGAAACTCCTGTACTGATGATTCACGGCGAAAAAGCCCACTCAAGATATTTCTCTGAAGGAGCTTTCAAAAAGCTAAAAGGTGATAACAAAGAACTGTACATCGTACCTAACGCAGTACATACAGATCTTTACTACAAGATGGATGTAATCCCTTTTGATAAGATCGAAACTTTCTTTGAAAAGAATCTTTAAATAAGAGCTAAATGCAACTGATTAAGGCAGAGCCTTGTGGCTCTGCTTTTTTTGTATTAAAAACAATTGCATTAGTTCGTTGATCTATAATCATGTGTATAATTGTTCTAAACAGAATAAAGAATAAAGAATAAAATAGAGAAAAATGTCTACTCCAATTAAAGTCATTCCCACCCTGACAGGAAAAGATGCGAAACGATTCTTAAAAAATGCCGAAGAAACTGAACGTAGATATAAACAGATGAAAGAAGCTGGAACTCTCAGAGACATCACTGAAAATCCTAGCTATAAATTAATGAAAAAATTATCCTCAAACATATTAGTTCTAAAGTAGTGACACTATATATGTAGAACCTAAATGTAAGTTTTGCCCATCTTGATTTGATTGTTTGTCAAAAACACAACAGGCAGAGCCTCGTGGCTCTGCCCTTTTTATTTATGAGAGTAAACTATTGTGTTTTGCGGTTATAAGACTAAGCCTTAAAAGCTAGCACTTTTAATTAGTGGATCTTGATTGAAGTTGAAGTCTTAGCATCTTTTGCTTTCATCAAGCAGATATCCAACTCACCATTTGCATAGGCTGCTGTAATATCTTTTGGATCAACATCTTCAAAATGGAAGTTACGCTCGTAAGTACCTTCTGAACGCTCATGAACCATGAAGCCAAACTCATCTTTCTTGTTGCACTCTTTATGATGATCAGCTCTGATGGTCAAATCACCATTCTCAAAATCAACCTTGATGTCTTCTTTCTTTACACCTGGCATATCAGCCTTTAACTGATAACGGTCACCTAAATCTTTAATATCTACACGAGCATTGTCTGTTGCCATTGGAGTAAACATATTGTCAAAGTCTGCTAATGGACGGCTGAAGAAATCAAATAAGGTTGGAGCAAATGCAGGTTCAAAGTTATTGCCACGAGTCATCATCATGTTCTTGTTGTTATTCATGTTCTTCATAATAAACTCCTTTGATTGCTCTCAATGCAATCTTTATCTCTCAGTAAGGAGGCTTAGCCTCCTTACTCTAATTGTTTTCTATTCTTTTATCTTTGTTATCATTGATTAAATACATGCCAATTATTGTTTGCCGTGTATTTAATGGTCTTTCTTTAAAAATCCCTAATTAGTGGATCTTGATTGAAGTTGAAGTCTTAGCATCTTTTGCTTTCATCAAGCAGATATCCAACTCACCATTTGCATAGGCTGCTGTAATATCTTTTGGATCAACATCTTCAAAATGGAAGTTACGCTCGTAAGTACCTTCTGAACGCTCATGAACCATGAAGCCAAACTCATCTTTCTTGTTGCACTCTTTATGATGATCAGCTCTGATGGTCAAATCACCATTCTCAAAATCAACCTTGATGTCTTCTTTCTTTACACCTGGCATATCAGCCTTTAACTGATAACGGTCACCTAAATCTTTAATATCTACACGAGCATTGTCTGTTGCCATTGGAGTAAACATATTGTCAAAGTCTGCTAATGGACGGCTGAAGAAATCAAACAATGTAGGTGCAAAGTTCTTATTAAAACCACTATTAACTCTTGCTAACATATTCTTATTGCTGTTATTCATGTTCTTCATAAAAGCTCCTCGGATTGCTTCTTCTTGCAATCCCTTTATTCTCTTTTCACACTTATACAAGTGTGGTCACTTCAAGCTTTTTAAAGGGTATTTTTTAGTGATGAGTTTTATTTTCAGATAGCCAAAAAGAGCTTTAAAAACACGTTCTCAGACCACATGTTGTCAGTGACTTCGCTGTGCTTTTGTATACCTCATTTTCTTAAAATGTTGGAAAAGAGGCAAAATTAAGCTTAATTAAGTTGGAAAAATGGACAATTTTAGGTTATTTTTAGTTGGATAATTGGCATTATTATATCTATGATCTAGATAAAACCAACTGTTAAGAGCTCTTACAATGCTGACAAGAACTATAGATCAAATTTTAATCCACCATTTTGATACATCAAATACAGCTTTACTAATTGAAGGTGCTCGCAAAGTCGGTAAAACCTACTCTATTAGAGCGTTTGGCACAAGATTCAAGTCTTTCATTGAAATCAATTTTGAAAAACGGCCTGAAGCAGCCCTGATATTTAAAAAGCTCAATGGAGCTAAAGATCTACTAGCAAGGCTATCTCTATTAACTGAAAAAGAATTCATTAAAGGAGAGACGCTTTTCTTCTTTGACGAGGTGCAACTTTGTCCTGAAGTTGTCACCTACATTAAGTTTCTTGTTGACGAAGGTTCATATAGATACATACTCTCAGGTTCTTATTTAGAAAGTTCTTTTTGCATTACAAGATCAGTACCGGTAGGCTACCTTACTATAAAAAGGATGTTCCCTCTAACATTTAGAGAATTTGCATTGAATCTCGGACTAAACACAAGCATCCTAGATAGTCTTGAAACATCTTTTAAGGAAAAAAAGCCTGTTGATGATTTTATCCATCAGAAAATGATGGAACTGTTTAGAGTTTACCTAGTGGTAGGAGGTATGCCTGCTGCTGTAAACAGGTACATCGAAACGAACAACCTTAATGAAGTAATAGATATACAAAAGCAAATTGTTAATCTCTATAAAAAAGACATTACGCAATATGACAAGAACAATAAGCTCGCAATAGCTCAGATCTTTGATCTAATAGCACCTCAACTTAACAGTCAAAACAAACGCTTTATAATCAAAGATATCAAATCAGGAGTCAAGTTTGATAGATATGAAAATAGCTTTCTCTGGTTGAAAGACGCAGGTGTCGCTTTACCAGTTTACAACGTAGAAACACCAAAGATCCCCTTAAAATTATCAAAATCAAGAAGTCTATTCAAATTGTTCATGAGTGACGTAGGACTTTTAGCATCAGAGTACTCTCAAGGAATTCAACTAAAAATCATTAGCGGAGATGACAAATTAAACTATGGCGCAATCTTTGAGAACTTTATAGCTCAAGAATTAACCGCTAGTGGACACGATCTTTACTACTACAACAATAAGAAAAGAGGAGAACTTGATTTTGTAATCGAAACTGATGGTGAAGTGCTTCCTATAGAAGTTAAGTCTGGTAAAGATTACAAAGTCCACAGAGCTCTTTCTAATATAATGGATTGTGAAGAATTCAAACTAAATAAAGCAGTGATCTTTAATAACACGAATTTGAGGGTTGAAGGCAAACTGACTTACGCTCCAATTTACATGGTCATGTTTTTGAAGCAAGAAATTAAAGAGGAAGACTCCATCTACAAGATCGATCTGTCAGAGCTCAATAAAAGAGTCTAAATCAATTCGTGATTACGAATAATTATCCGTAATTTGACTTATTTATTTGTTTTATAAGCTTTTTTATAATTTTAAAATTATTCGTAATTACGAATAATTATTCGTAATCTGACTTTGAAGATAAAAGACGGTATTTATCTTCAAAAGATAAAAGGATCTTATTGTTTAATAAGGATTTTTTACAAAAATAGAAATTATTGACATTATTTTTTTTGTGATTACGAATAATTATTTGTAATCTAGGTTATTTGTTTGTTTTTTAAAGATATTTTTGATATAGCAGATTATTCGTAATTACGAATAATTATTCGTAATCTGGGTTATTTGTTTGTTTTATAAAGATATTTTTGACACAGCGGATTATTCGTAATTACGAATAATTATTCGTAATCTGACTTTAAATATATTGAGTACAAAGGCACATATCAGTCAGCTTATTTTTTCAATTTCCAAGCTTTTGATAACCTATCAAGCTCGATCTTGTTTTCTTTATTTAAGGCACTTAAAAGTCTGTAGATCTGGGATTCAGAAAGAGAAAGCTCTTTTGATAATTCAGATTTTGTAAGACCATTTGTGATTTCTAATTTTTCAATAATGATTGACTTGGCAGATTCTGTTTCTACTCTTGATAATTTTTTATTTTTTTCCTTTTTGTTGTATAAAACAAAAGTATCCTGTTGAGGACCAATAGCGTTGATCAATTTTTTGTTGATCATGGTTGTTAGTATTGTCTTAGTTCTGGATTCATTCAACTGAACGATCTTTGCAAGCTCACTTAGAGAAAGCACGTTCTTTAAGAATAAAGAATTTAATATCATCATCTGACTAACATCTTTTACGTCAGTAGATATCATTTCTTGGACAAAATCCAAATTAGCTGTACCACCAGCAAGAACAACCTCAACTTTAGAATTATCACTCATTGAATAATCAGGAGCTGGTCTTCCGTATTTTGCTTGCCAGTAATAAATTGTATCTATACCTCTACCTGATGACTCCACCAGTTTTAATTTTGTCATGGCATCATTTAATCTTCTGTTTCTTGGAGTTGGAGGTGTATGAAGCAAATTATTGATATTTATTCCTGAAACAAAACCGCCTGCACTACATACAATAAGCTCTTGAGGATAAACTTGAATTTGAATTCCAGAATGAAGAGTGTAATCCCTATGGTTCATTGCATTAGCTATACTTTCTCTAACACTGTTTTTTGCATATTCTGGAATAACTAAACTTCTTCCATTAACAATTAGCTCGTTAGTCTTTTGGTTCAATTCAGGCATTTCCAAAAGATGAGGAAGCAACGCTGCTATAGGCATCGTAAACTTCTCATTTCGTACAAGTTCATTTCCGTCTCCAACAAAAACTTGATACTGGACGAAATGATTTGGAAGCATGTCTATAATTGAATCTTCAAAACCGAACAGCAATAGACACGCAATATTAGGCTCTCCGCTCCTGCTGTTGATCAATCCTAAAGTTTTTAATATATCTAAAGGATCTTGAGAAAAGATGTGAATATCTGATTCTAATATGCTTGATTTTCTTATATCATCGGCAACGAGTTTGACTAGTTTTAGATCAATATCTTTAATAGTCAGTCCTGTAAGAGTCTGAGCTGTTAAATCTCTAGTTCCTATTCTTCCGACAGTATTAATAATTGCATCAACGTCCATAGCAAAGATCTCTGGTTCACCTCTTGAGTTAAGAGCTCTTTTTACATATGCACCTTTGGAAGTACACGTAGCAGTCTGCGATCTTGGTACAGAAATTTTAACAACATAGCAGTTCTCTTTGAACTCTATTATCTCTACATCTGTATCAATACTTGGTCTTGTTTTGGCTCTAATTTCGTATTTGATTCCATCGATTCCTTTTTTTAAAGCTACCTTTGAGCCTATAACTTCACCATTATCTTTAATACCGCAGAAAACAAAACCACCTTCAGCATTTGTTAATCCAACACACTCCCTAATAATGTCATCAAAATTATAAGAATCCCTGGAGTCATCCTTAAATTCAATGGTAAGGTTTTCTTTTGTTGGAAACATTATATTTTTCCTAATCGATATAAGTTAAGATTATTATGCTTAGATTTATTAACAAGTTGACAACTAAAATACAGAAAACAATGTCATCAGTAGAATTAGAAGAAAGTGTAGCAACACAAATTTAATGCTAACTTATAGATTATGCAGAAAATAGTATAAAAAATAAAGAAAAATTAGAAAAAAAATTTGAAGGGAAACAATTAAAGTGGTGCGGGAGAAGGGACTCGAACCCTTACACCGAAGGCGCCAGAACCTAAATCTGGTGCGTCTACCAATTTCGCCACTCCCGCATTTTGAGAGGTTTCAGATGGGGTGGCTAAAGGGGCTCGAACCCTTGACAACCGGAATCACAATCCGGGACTCTACCAACTGAGCTATAGCCACCATCGGAAACATTGTTAAATCAATTCGAACTGGCGCGTCCTAGAGGAATCGAACCTCTGACCCACAGCTTAGAAGGCTGTTGCTCTATCCAACTGAGCTAAGGACGCAAGTTGCTGGATAAATAGGTCTTAACCTGTTGTTCCAACCACACTTCAGTGAGGTGAAGTGATTTAACGGTGCATATAATACAGGAGGACTCCCCTATCGTCAACGAATTTTTAACAATTTTCTCGAATTTTTTTACATTTTCCTTTTAAAGATCTGAGCAATGGCTTATTTATCACTTTTTATTTTCAGACATTTCTCTGACATATCTTGGTTCATTTTTACAAAAAATCCATATAGTTAAGTTCACCTATCTTAATTTTGCTAAAATTAGCTCACTTATTTTTTTATGGTGAATAGAATGATTCTTGGTATTCCTTTATATGAATTAGCTATTACCATCGGCATGCTTTTATGCTGTGGCGTAGTAGCTGGCTTTCTAGCAGGTCTTTTAGGTATCGGTGGTGGCATCATCTTCGTACCATGCTTCTACTTTGTATTTACCCTCTTCTTTAAAGTAGATCCTAATATTGCCATCTTAGTTGCAACAGGCACCTCTCTTTTATGCATGATCCCTACTTCTATTTCAGCAGCTCTCTCTCAGAATAAGAAAGGCAATACTGATATGGCTGTAATCAGAAGTTGGTCAGTATTTATGCTTATTGGTGTAGTTGTAGGCATCCTAGTATCTAAGTTCTTAGGTGGCGCATGGTTAACCTTACTCTTTGGTGGAGTAATGATTTTAAATTCAATCAATACTCTATTTAGAGCAAAAGCAAAACCTGCTTTTGATTCATTACCAGGTAAAGCAGGCCAATCAGTTATCGCCTTTTGCATTGCTTGCTTCTCATCAATGCTAGGCATTGGCGGTGGCACTTTAACAGTACCTATTTTAAATGCTTGCTCTGTACCTCCACATAAAGCAATTGGCACTTCATCAGCTGTATCTTTATTTGTATGTGTACCTGGCGCAATCTTAATGTTGCTAACAAATACAACTCCAGATCATGCACCAATCGGCACTTTTGGCTTAGTTAATGTCCTTGCAGCTATCTGTGTAGTACCTGTTTCTTACTTCTGCGCACCATTAGGTGTCAATATTGGTAAAAATATCAAGCCAACCACATTAAAGAGAATCTTTGCTGTAGCTTTGTTTATAATTAGTGCACGTATGCTGTTCAGTGGCATCAGCTATTATGTTGAGGATAATAGTGCACAAGCTACAACTGAAGTTTCTACAGAAGCTTCTACAACTGTAGAACCTACAGAACAGACAAATAACAACAGTGCAGTGGAGAATAACTAATGTCAGCACAGATTATTGATGGTAAAGGTATTGCAAAAGAACTAAGAGCTGAGCTTCGTCAAGTTGTTGATGCAAGCATAGCTAAAGGCAACAGACAGCCTGGTCTTGCAGTAGTGCTTGTAGGTTCAGATCCTGCTTCTCAGGTTTACGTAAGAAATAAGCGTAAGGCATGTGAAGAAGTTGGTATCAAATCTTTTGCCTATGATCTTCCTGAAACAACTACTCAAGAAGAATTAGATAAAATCATCGATGATCTTAACAACAACGATGAAGTTGATGGCATCTTAGTTCAGTTCCCATTACCAAAACACTTAGATGAATCAAGCATTGTTGAAAAGATCAGTGCTTCAAAAGATGTTGACGGCTTCCACCCATACAACGTAGGTAGATTAGTACAGAGAATTCCTTATATCTGTGCTTGCACTCCACACGGTGTTATGACCTTATTACACAAGACCTTAGGTGAAGATCTTAAAGGTTTAAATGCTGTAGTTGTTGGTGCCTCAAATATCGTTGGTCGTCCTATGGCTTTAGAGCTGTTACTAGCAGGTTGCACTACTACAGTAACACATCGTTTCTCAAAGCCAGATGATCAGAAGATGTTAATCAAGAATGCTGATATCGTGGTTGTAGCTGTAGGCAAACCAAAGTTCTTAGATGGTGACCTAATTAAAGATGGTGCTACCGTAATTGATGTAGGTATTAACCGTATGCCTGATGGAAAGTTATGCGGTGACGTTGACTTTGAAAAGGCTAAAGAACATGCTGCTTTCATCACCCCAGTACCAGGTGGTGTAGGTCCTATGACTATTGCAACTTTAATGCAGAACACTATTACAGCATATAAGAGCCATATCAAAGCTTAATTTAATAGAGCTTTGAGACTACGTTCTCAAAGCTATGTGGATAAAAAAAATTCCGTTATCATTTTCGTGATAGCGGAATTTTTATTGATACGATGTAAGTTTTTATTAACCTACAAGGTTATCTAAATTATCAATTGCAACTTCAGGATTTACATCCTTAGTGTAATCTACGCCAGGAACCTCAAAGCCGAATAGCTGTAAGAACTGCTTCTTGTAATCAGCATAATCAGTTTTCTCAAATAGGTTCTCAGTTGTAACCTGTGGCCATAACTCTTTGCACTTGTTCTGTACAGAATCACGTAATTCCCATGAATCCATACGTAAACGACCTTCAGCATCTACCTCAGCCTGATTGCCGTATAAGGTTGTAGCAAATAATCTGTAAATGTGCTCAATTACTGACTCGTAGATACCCTGCTCACGCATGATCTTAAAGCACATTGAGATGTATAAAGGCATTACAGGAATAGCTGAAGAAGCCTGAGTTACAACACTCTTTAATACAGCAACGCGTGCATCACCGTGTAATGAAGCTAAACGCTGCTCGTTAGCCTTTGCTGCTCTATCAAGATCTTCTTTTGCCTTACCTAAAGCACCGTGCCAGTAGATTGGCCAAGTGATCTCTGTACCGATATAGCTGTAAGCTACAGTCTTGCAACCGTCAGCTAAAACACCCGCATTCTTTAGAGCTTCAATCCATAACTCCCAATCCTGACCGCCCATTACTTTTACAGTATTGTCGATCTCTTCTTGAGTTGCAGGCTCTAATGATGAGGTAATGATCTCGTTCTTGTTAGTATCAATAGCAGTTGAAGTGTAAGTCTGACCGATTGGCTTTAATGATGATCTTACAACTTCACCAGTATCTGGCATCTTTCTTACAGGAGCTGCAAGAGAGTAAACAACTAAATCTACCTGACCTAAATCACGCTTGATGATCTCGATTACCTTATCACGGCACTCATTAGAGAAAGCATCAGCATTAACGTTGTGTGCGTATAAACCTGCTTCTTTAGCATACTTTGTAAAAGCTGCTGTGTTGTACCAGCCTGCTGTACCAGGTCTCTTAGCGGTACCAGGCTTTTCAAAGAATACGCCAATTGTAGCTGCACCTGAACCGAAAGCTGCGCTAATACGTGAAGCTAAACCATAACCTGTTGAAGCACCAATAACTAGTACTTTCTTAGGACCATTTTCTACCTTACCCTTTTTCTTAACTAGGTTAATCTGCTCTAAAACGTTAGCATCACAGCCTGTAGGATGAGTGGTAACACAAATAAAACCACGTGCCTTAGGTTCAATAATCATGAATATTCTCCTTTAAACGCAAAATGCGTCATAGATTTATTGCGCAGATTTTATCATATTTTACGAATAGCTCAGCTTTTTGTTATCAGCATTTGTTACGTAAACACACGCTTTTCATAACTTTAACCAAAAGATCATGACAAAATGGCTAAATTTAATCAGGCATAACCGATTTTTGCAGTGTATTTTAGAGCTGTTTCATACTTTGCTTTACTCATGAGAACTCTTGTGCACGTATCTGTACACGTAATGCTCATATAGTTGTATAATTTCTCAACTTAAAAATTACATATAACGCACTATCTAAAATGAACAAATTTATAAAAAACAAATTCATAAAATTTTTCGCAATTCCTCTATTTTTATATTCATCTGTATCCTCAGCTATTGTTGCAACTCCTAATCCAATTCCAGGATCAGAAGTTGGTGTTGCTTATTTAAAGCCAAATGACAACAAGATTTATGGTCAGAACGTTGATACCTTTATGCATCCTGCTTCAACACTAAAAGTTGTTACAGGTCTTGCTGCTATTCTTTATTTAGGTCATGACTACACTTTTAAGACCACTCTTGAGGTTGCAGCAAATAATGCTGATGCTCAAGGCAAAGTTGCTACAGATCAGAACGGAACACTACACGGTAATGTTTTAATTAAGTTTGTAGGCGATCCTAGCTTTACTACTAAGTCTTTTAGAACTTTAGTAAATTCTCTTTCCAAAGCTGGAGTTAAAAATATCGCCGGTGACATTATTCTTGATGTAAGCCGTTTTGGTGGTTTGTCAAAAGGTTCAGGCTGGTCTTGGGATGACACTCCAGTTTGCTTTACAGCTCCAGCAGGTTCAGCCATCATCAACAGAAACTGTGTGTTCGCTCAGCTTCAACCTAATGGCATAGGTAATGTTGCAACTCCTAAGCTAGCAGCCGGCAGTCCGATTACTCTAACCTCTGATGCTGTAGGTGTATCTCCTTCTAATTACGGTGGTAACTGTGAACTTGAAGCTGATCTTTATATGAAGAATCAGTACCACATCACAGGTTGTGTACCTGTTCTTGAAAAGAATCAACCATGGCCTTTATCACTGTCTGTTTCAGATCCTGATCAGTGGGCTGTAGATTGGACAAACATTATCTTTAATGAAAAGAAGATTTCCTTTAATTCAATTAAATTAGCTCGCGCTCCACAGCCTGGCTACACCACTATTGGTGTTATTGAATCAGCTCCATTAGATGAATTAGCAAAGTACATGCTACATCGTTCTAATAACCTCTATGCTGATGCTATTGCCAAAACTGTTGCAGCAGAATACTACAAGTTACCTGCAACCTATAGCAGAACCACTAAAGCTCTGCGAGCTGTATTAAAGCAGTATGCAAATATCGATTTAGGTAACAGCTATCTTGTAGATGGTAACGGTCTGTCACCACACAACCTAGTAACACCTCACAAGATGTTAGAGATCTTACAGTTCATCAACTTAAATGATGACAAGATCCACTTTATTAAGTTGCTTCCTGTAGCTGATGAATCAGGTACCTTACATTGGAGAGCTTCTACAAGAAATCCTCCTTTAGGTAAAAACGTAACAGCTAAAACTGGTACCTTACAAAACGTTTCTAACCTAATGGGCTTTATGCGTACAAAATCAGGTGTAAGAGTTCCATTCGTGTTCTACACCAATGCTATTTCTTACGATCAGAGAACTAGAGATCTTGTAAAGTATCACAAGATTGCTTCTCCTCATTTAGGATATGAAAGATACGTTCTAGAACAGATTTATGATGAAAAAGTTATGGGTGTTGACTTCTAATTTATAATTTTTACTTTCTATTCCCAAAAATTAAAAAATTTTAAAGTTTTGGGAATAGAATTGATTTTTTATTTGATTATCAAAAAGTTAATTTTTGACATTTTTTACTAAATTCCGCTTTTTTCTAAAATCTACACTTCAGACTAGTCTTCTAAGATTTTTATAATCTTTCTTTTGCAATCCTCATTTGGAATAAACACTTCGTATTGTTCTAAGTTATAGGCCAAATAACCTAGATGAATTAAATAAACAATAACTGAATCTTTGTTACTGAAAACTGAATTTCCATTATTGAAACGTGTAATATCGATGCCTTTTAGAGGGTTACCATTTGCTAAAGACCTAAGATCTTCTTCCAAGCCCGTAAACAAAGATATTTTTGCTTTAATTAGACAAGATGGATCTGTTTCATTAAACTGACTTTGATAAATTCCTGTTCTCATCAAAGTCATGATTGAGCGTGGATTAAAAACCTCATGACCATCTAGATGATATCCTCCAAACCAACACTTTGCTTTTTCAAAATCGATATCATGATTTTGGCAAAGAGTTGCTACTTCTTCACCTGTAAATCCTACAAATTTTCCTAATCTGTAGGTATTCAACATTGAGATCAAATCAAAGTTATTCAAGCTTGTCTGTGATTCATAGCGACCAATTGGAATAACTCCAGTCAAATAAGCTAAAGCCACTGCGCTATCACCAATTGCTCCTTTAAACAAACCTCTTAATAGATTAAAGTAGGCGAAGATTTCTTCTTTTTCATCAGCATATTTAAGAAACAGGAAATCATAGTCATCGATTATAAAGATAATCCTTTGACCTGTTTTGCTATAGATATTGAATATAGCTTCAACAAGGTTGTCTTTGGAAAATGGAACATCACAAAAGACATCAGCTAATTCTTTGCATATTGTCTTTTGTATAAAATTGACAACTCCCTTTACACCTTGATTTAGAGCAATCATCGCCTGTATATCAAGAGTTATCACATTGAACTTATTGATATACTTTTCGTAGCTTTCTTCTTTTGAGATCGCTAGATTAGAAAAGAGATCATGTGAATCACAACCTTTAGAATAATAGGCTGTAAGCATGTGAGCTACATATGTCTTTCCAAAACCACGCGGTCTTGAAACACAAATGAATTTATTTGCAGGAGCATAAAGACAGCTATTGGTATAGGATATGAGCATAGACTTGTCTATGTACTCACCTTTTAAAATCGACTTAAAACAGTCTTTATTCCCATTCAAGATCATCACAAACCTCTCAAAACGACCTAACCGATTGTAGCCTACAAAGAATAAAGAATTTCAAAAAGTCTAAATTATTAGTGAACTTAAGTTATTTGTAGTACAATCCTAAACACTCAAAACCAAACTTAGTAATTTTTTTAAACGGGTGAAATATGAAATTATTACAAAAATCTCATAAGCTCGATAATGTCTGTTACGACATTAGAGGCAAGATACATCAAGAAGCTCTTCGTATGGAAGAGGAAGGTCAGAGGATCTTAAAACTTAACATTGGAAACACTGCGACCTTTGGTTTTGAGGCGCCTGAAGAGGTGGTTCGCGATGTTATCCGTTCTCTACCTAATTCTCAAGGATACTGCGAATCAAATGGTATTTTTCCAGCCCGTAAAGCCATCGCGCAGTACTACCAGCAAAAGGGTATGAAGAACGTCGATGCTGACGATATCTTTATCGGCAACGGCGCTTCAGAGCTTATTACTATGACTATGAATGCACTGTTAAACAACGGTGATGAAGTTTTAGTACCAGCTCCTGATTACCCATTATGGACTGCTGCTATTAACCTAGCTGGCGGTAAAGCTGTTCACTACATGTGCGATGAACAGGCTAACTGGTATCCAGATATTGAGGATATGAAAAAGAAAGTTACCTCAAGAACAGTAGGTATCGTTCTTATCAATCCTAATAACCCTACTGGTGCTGTATACCCTACTCCTCTTTTGCAAGAGATCGTAGAGTTTGCAAGACAGAATGATCTTGTAATCTTCGCTGACGAAATTTATGACAAGATCTTATACGATGATGTAGCACACAGAAGTATCTGTACTTTAGCTGATGATGTAACTGTTGTTACCTTCAACGGTCTGTCAAAAGTATACAGAGCTTGCGGTTTCAGAATGGGTTGGATCTTAATTACAGGTCCTGAAAAACGTAATAAGGGCTTTGTTGATGGCATCAAGCTTATGATGGCAATGCGTTTATGTGCAAACGTACCTCTACAGCATGCTATTCAGACAGCTTTAGGCGGATATCAGAGTATCAACGAGCTTATCATTCCTGGTGGTCGTTTGTATCAGCAAAGAACAGCCATGTACGAAAGATTAAGTGCTATTGATGGTATTACTGTAGTAAAGCCACACGGCGCTCTGTATATGTTCCCTAAGCTTGATAAGAAGTTCAATATCAAGGACGATCAGAAATTTGCTATGGACTTACTAAAGCAAGAAAAAATGCTGATTGTTCAGGGTACCGGCTTTAACTGGCCTGAGCCAAACCATTTTAGAGTTGTGTTCTTACCTTCAATTGACATCATCAATGATGCTTGTGATAGATTGGAGCACTTCCTAAAGACTTACCGTCAGTAATAAAAAGTTTAGATCTTATAAGGCTGCACAAAATGCAGCCTTTTTTAATGTTAAAATATGCCATTATTTGTATTAGAAATATGAAGCATGGCAGATAGAGAAGTTCACTTTATTACTGACGAAAAAGGCAAAAGGACCCATGCCATTATTCCAATTGAGATTTACACTCAATTAGTGGCGTTAAAAGGTCTTTTAAAGCATACTGCGCCTTTAGGTGAACATGAACTCTACACTTTTTCTATTAAAAACCTTACAGCAAAAGGCTATCCAGAAGGCACCAGATCAAAACCTTATTTTGTGGTAACCAAAGGATCACAGGCTGTATTAGAACACGTGTCATCTACTCCAGAACACGTTGATGAGCAAAGAGAAAAACTGCTGTCAGACGGATCATTAAAACTTGATCCTGAGAATAACTGCTTTGTATTCACTAAAGATTTGAAATTTAAAAGTGCCTCGTTAGCTGCTGCCATTGTCGCAGGCAATGTCAGAAATGGACTTGATGTTTGGGTCAACCGTGAGGGTTTTACCTTAAAGCAATCAGGTTATGGGGTAAAGAGTAAAAAAGGCACTTTGAAGAAATGAGGTCTATATGACATTTGAACAAAAAAGCTTTTCTAAAAAGCCTTTCGTAAAAAAAGATGGCGCTAAAAAGGAATTTTCAAAAAAGCCTAACTTTAGCCGTAATGGAGATTTTAAAAGAAAATCATTTAAGAAAGGTGATGAGGAAAAGACTGAAAGATTCTCAAAAGAAAAGCGTCCTTTCAAGTCTCGTTATGATAATAAAAACAAGACTAGAGAAGAGAGCAAATTCAAAGCTCATGATGAGCATGTAGAGTTTGTGCGTCGCAAGGGCTTTTCTGCTTTTCAGTTAAGATTGGTAAACTCAATTCTTGAGGATGTTTTAGTAATGCATAACTCTCTAGATAGAGCTTATGCCTACTGGTTTAACAAAGTTAAGATCGATCCTGTTGAGCAGGGCTTCTTAATTAAGCAGATTAACTTCATGTTCTCACGCTTATCTTTATTTGCCTTTGTTGCAAATTTAAAGAGACCTTCAGATTTTGAAAGACACGTAGGTCGTTTAACCTTCTCATTCTGTGCTTACAGAGACTGGCCTTTACCTGAATTAGAAGGTGAAGAAGGCTTTGATAGACGTGGTCTTAAAAAACGTATAGCTCAGGCTAAAGATGAGCCTATGTACAATGACGGTTGCCCTTTATGGTTACAGGAGCTAGGAGCTTCTGAATTAAAAGGCAAATGGGACGAAGAGCGTCATGCTTTAGGTCAAGAAGCTAAAAGATTCATTAGAACTAATACCTTAAAAGGTACTCGCGATGAATTAGCTCATGCCCTCTCTGAAGAAGGCGTAGTAACTAAATCTGTAGCCGGTGTTCCAACTGCACTTGAGGTTACCTCAAATTCTGCTTTATTTAGAACTAAAGCTTTTAAAGAAGGTAGATTTGAACAGCAAGACGCAGGCTCACAGCAAATTGGCTCTTTTGTTGAAGCAAAACCTGGTGAGAGAGTTATCGACGCTTGCGCAGGCTCTGGCGGTAAAACTTTACAGTTAGCAGCTTCCATGGAAGGTAAAGGTGTCATCATTGCGATGGATACCGAGCAGTGGAAACTTGATGACTTAAAGAAGAGAGCTAAAAGAGCAGGTGCTTTTAACATCGAGCCTAGAGTTATCGATTCAACTAAAGTTATCAAGAGAATGTATGAAACTGCTGACAGAGTGTTAATTGATGCTCCTTGTTCAGGTACTGGTGTAATCAGACGTATGCCTGATTCAAAATGGCGTGACGGTCGTGAGCATTTAAATGATATCAGAAACACTCAAAAAGACATTCTAAACCGTTACAGCAAAATGGCTAAAGTTGGCGGTATTGTGGTTTACTCAACCTGTTCAATCATGCCATCTGAAAATGAAGATCAGATTGCAACTTTCTTAAAAGAGAATGAAGGTAAGTTTGAACTTATTGAGGATAAGCACATCATGCCATCATCTGGGTTTGATGGATTCTATATGGCAAAGCTAAAACGTTTAGCTTAGTTTTGTAGAGAAAACTTAACCTGTAAAAAATCCAGACTACAGTCTGGATTTTTTGTAACTATAGGTTGAGCCTTGCAAGCAAGGCTCTGTTGTGGAGATTAAATCTTAAAAGCCTTCACGACGACCTGAGTAAGAACTGCGGAAACCTCCCTTGTCATTACCCTTTCTTGAAGATGATCTCTTATCGAAGCCACCAAAATCAGGACGTCTTCTGCCACCTGAACGTGATGAACGTCTTTCACCTTCAAACTTTCTAAAATCACGACCTGAGTTTTGACCCTGTCTGTCAAAATCACGATCACGGTTAAATGGTCTGTCTCTTCTGCCACCATCTCTACCACCTCTAGAACGAGGTGGTTCAGCAGTATAGATACGTAAATCTAAAGGTCTGCCACATACTCTTGCCTGAGACAGAATATGCATGGTGTCCTTTGGCATACCATCAGGTAAGTCAACGGTAGTAAAGGTATCAAAAATTGAGATTTCACCGATGTACTTAGACTCGATGTTACCCTCGTTAGCAATTGCGCCTACGATCTGACCTGGCTTTACGCCATCCTTACGGCCAACAGCAACACGGAATCTTACCATTGCCATATCAGGGAACTCACGTAATGGAGCAGCCTCTGCTGTTGGGAATGGTTTTCTTTCTCTTCTGTCGCCACGCTCGCCTCTCTCTGAACGATTGTCATCGTCAAAGGTTCTCATGCGTGGTTCTGGCTTGCTGTCATCTAATAATAAGGTACCGTCTTTCTGTACCATCTTAGCTAAAGCAGCACATAGAGTTTCAACTTCGATTGCGTCATCTGACAGTAACTCTGAGATAACTTCCTCATAAGTCTCAAGACCGCCTTCTTCGATGGTCTGTAAAACCTGATTCTTAAAGTTCTCTAATCTTGCCTTGTTAACATCTGCAATTGAAGGCATCTGCATAGGCTCGATCTTCTGACCGGTTACGCGCTCAATAAGACGTAATGCTCTTCTTTCACGAGGAGATACGAATAAGATTGCCTCACCAGTTCTGCCAGCACGACCGGTTCTACCAATTCTGTGCACATATGACTCGGCATCATATGGAATGTCGTAGTTGAATACGTGAGTAATTCTGTCTACGTCTAGACCACGAGCTGCCACATCAGTTGCGATAATGATATCTAACTGACCTTTCTTTAATCTTTCGATGATCTTTTCACGCTGACGCTGTGGAATATCACCGTGTAAAGCTGCACAAGCAAAACCTCTTGCCATTAAACGATTTGATACGTCTTCAGCATCGGTCTTAGTACGTACGAACACGATTACAGCATCATAGTTTTCAACTTCTAAGATTCTGGTCATTGCATCAATCTTATGAGCTCCTGATGCAATCCAGTAACGCTGATGAACTGTAGTAGCTGTTGTAGTCTTTGACTCAATGCGAACATCAGCAGGATCTTTTAAGTGATTCTTTGCAATACGAGCAATCACAGGTGGCATGGTTGCTGAGAACAGAGCTGTCTGACGAGTTTCTGGAGTGTTGCTTAAAATCCAGTCAACATCATCAATAAAGCCCATACGTAACATTTCATCAGCTTCATCGATAACCATATGGGTTAAGTTTGATAAATCAACCTTACCGCGCTCGATTAAATCGATTAAACGACCTGGAGTTGCAACTACAATCTGTGCACCGTGACGTAATGAGCGGATCTGATTCTCATATGAAGCGCCACCATAGATAGGTGCTACTCTAAAGTTCTTTAAATACTTTGAAAATTGCTGACAAGCTTCAGCAACCTGAATTGCAAGCTCTCTAGTTGGCTCTAAAACTAAAGCCTGGATGCACTGCTCTTTACAATCTAACTTTGAAAGGATTGGTAAAGAGAAAGCAGCTGTTTTACCAGTACCGGTCTGAGCCTGACCAATCATATCTCTGCCTTCTAAAACTACAGGGATTGATCTTTCTTGAATAGGAGTAGGAGATTCAAAGCCTAAATCGTGAACTGCTTTTAAAACTTCCTTTGACAGACCTAAATCGTCAAAGGTAACAATGTTTTCATCAGTCTCATCAGTTAACTCAGTATCAGTTAACTTTTCTGCTTCTTTAACTAATAAGCTTTCCTCACCGCCTACAGTGGTAGTGATATCTTTTTCTTTAATATCTGACATTTATGCTCCTGAATAAGAGGAGCGTCTTATCTTAACGACATGCTCTATAGATAGATATTAGATTTTTAATACTTTACAGACACACGCACATGAGCCTAAAACCCGCGGCTCAACCTTAAATTAGACACGCCTCAAAAAATGTTGCGCAATTATACATAAATGTGATTTACTTCGCAATCTTTAATTTTCAGAAAACAAAAATTGCGATTTTGACTAAGGCAGAAACTACGTTCTGCCTTAATAGAAATGCTGTAATAATGAAATACAGGAATGATGAAAGCTGATTAGAGGTTGTGAGCTTTCTTGAAGTTCTCAGATACTAACAGTTTTTCAATAGCTACAACGTACATGGTGTGGTAGTCACTTTGTGGATACCATTTGTCGATATTGCTCTTATCAATAAAGCTCTCTTTATTCAGCTCTTGAGCATACATCTTGCGACAGAATAGAACCACATCACTCTCATCAAAGTAAACATGTTCACCTTCTGATAGAACAGTTACACCTGAAGCTTTGATTTTGTCCTCATCAAAACCAGTTACTCTGCCAAAATATGAATTGGTCTTACGAAGTGACTCAGGTAATACCTGTAAAGTTAATACGTCAGACTTATCTACTAAAGTCTTAGTAAAACGCTGTGGTCTGATAAAAATAAAGGCTGAATTCTTACCCCACATCTGACCTACGCCACCCCAGGATGCGGTCATGGTGTTTACTCTATCACCTGCTTTTGCGGTGATCTGCAACCAGTCTTTTGCAATTAACTTAAAAGCACTGTAATTAAAATCGTCTGGATTGATTTCTACAAATTTGTTGCTCATTGAATACTCCACTTTCCTTTTATGCAGATGTTACTTTTATACCTAGATATTACGAATTGGTATTTACGAATTGGCATTTACAAATAGGTATTTAGAATTAGGTCAACTTTTTTCTGCACAAGTTCATTCATTAGCTAGATCATATAAAAAGATATTTTTACTTGCAAATGAGATTGCTTATGCCATGATGTACAAAAGTTAAATACTAGCTTAACGCAACGATACTAGAGCAAAAACAATTGGAGAATAAAGTGAAAGTAACTTACAGTGTTGCCCTAAAAAGAGATGAAATTAAAAATAAGCTCATCGAAGCAATCAAGTACCTTACAGGCACTGCTTCTGGTATGTTCCACGGTTATCAATTGTTTTATGATTTACTCAATTACGAGTTTAGAGTTAAAGATCCAATTTCCGCTCAAGAAAAGGACATGAACTTTCTGGTTATTCTAAATCAGTATTTAGATCAAATGCAGTTATGCACTGCAAGCGGTCTTTTAAAGAAGAGCCCTGATATTTTCAACAACAAGTACTATAAGTACATCAATATCTTTTTCATCTTCGGCAAGATCTTTGACCAATTAGAAGTTGATGTAGGCGAGAGTAAAACAACTTACAGCTATGACAACGAGATAAGACCTCCATTAAGTTCTATTGCACATGATTTTAATGACAGTGTAGAAAGTCTTCTTATAAAAAGAGTTAACTTTGATGATGAAAAAGAATTTTTCTTTGACTATCGTAAGCTTCTCTTAGACCTTTTAAGAAAATGCACTCAAGACTACTTATCTGATGACGAGTTTAACGCTGTAAATGAAGAAGCTTTAAACAGCCTGAAAACAGACAGATTCCTAAAAACAGTCATGAACGTCGTTCATGACGAGGCTTTGCATGAAAGAACTCAATACATTTACTTCAACTTAAATGAATGGGTATGTGATTCTGCAAATTACTTGATCTTTCCAAATGTCATCTTTTATTTGTTCCAATTCCTTGAGGACAAGTCAGTTAAAAATCTGGGCTTATCTTTTATCGAAAACTTTATACATTACTTAACCCATGATTTGTACAAACCTGACGAAACTGTAGTTTCATTACCAGATCCTTCAGATCTTAAAAATGCTGATGATAAAACAAAAGAGATAGGAGAGAAGATCTTAAAAACAACTGCAGAACAAATGTTTACCTATGAGAATGTAATTTACTCATTACAACTAGGTCAGGTTGCAGGTCTTTTTGATATTAACCTGCCACTAGTACCACCTACAGTGCATAAAAATCTTGATATACGTCAAACTGAAGGGAAACGTTTAGACATTGCATATTTTCCTTCTTATATGGAATTTGAAGAATTCTTTATAAAACAGACTGCTGATAGTCAAAAAAAGGCAAGTTTAATAATTGCACGTGAGTTTACTCGAACCCTTGAAACTCATAAAGTAAAATACATAAAGTATGCTCTTAACGCTTTAATATTGATAAATGAAAAACCTGCACTTGCTAAATACTTAAAGCCAAGCCAAAAGATGCAGGAGGATAATTGCGTTCCGGTATAGTTTGGGCTCTCAAATTTTTAATGACAAACAAGAATACAGTTTCAAGCTTTAGAAGTCATTTACCCTTAGAACGTCTATTGTAGAATATCAGTCTACTTGTTTAAAGAAAAAACACCTACTTAAAATACCTTTAAAATTTGTTGAAAAAAAATGAAAGTAACATACAAAATCCATTTAAAAAAAAGTGAAGTAAAAAATAAACTTATTGACGCAATACGATACCTAACAGGAACTGCTTCAGGAATGTTCCATGGTTATCAAATGTACTATGCTCTAAAGAATTTTGAATTGCACAAAAAAGCTCCTGTTGTTGATTTAGAAAAGAAAATTAGTTTTTTTGTGTTTGTAGATCAGTATTTTGATCAAATGCAGCTTTGTAATGCTCAAGGTCTTCTAAAAAAGAGCCCTGAAATTTTCAATAATGATTATTACAAATACATCAATGTCATTTTGATTTTAGGAAAACCTTTTACTGATATTGATATTGAGATTGGTGAAGACGAAACAACTTACAGCTATGATTATGATGTAAGACCTTCGTTAAGCTCAACAGCTGTTGACTTTACTCAAGAAGTGGAGAAGCTATTCTTCAAACACGTTAACTTTAACTACGACAAAGAGTTTTACTTTGAGTATCAAAAACTCTTGCTTAACTTTTTAAGAAACTGCACCAAAGATTACTTATCTGAGGATGAATTTAATACTGTAGAACAAGATGTATTGAATACACTAAAGACAGATAAATTCAATAAAACAGTTATAAAAGTAATCCATGATGAAGCTCTACAAGAAAGGCGTCAATTTTTTTATCGCTCTCTGTTCGAGTGGCTTATTAAGGATGACTCTAGTTCGATTTGGCCATTAGTTATATTTAACTTCTTAGATTTTATTAAATTAGGAAAAATTGAAGATCCAAATAAAACGTTTATTGAAAATTACATTCACTTCTTAACTAACGTTTTGCATTCACCTGACGAAAAAGTATTTAAGATAAATGATTACGAGATGTTTAATAAAGGCGATAAGGAAGAGCAAGAAATTGCTATCAAAATGACAAATACGACCGCATCACAATGTTTTACATATGAGAATGTCATATCCTCTTTACAGGTAGCCTGTATTTCAAAGATGATAATAATGGATATACCTTTAGTCCCAGCAAAATATCATAATCATCTTGATGTCCAATTTGGAAAAGGCAAAATTGATTTATCTTTTGATGAATCATATGAAGATCTAGCAGATCTATATGATGAAGCAAGCATAGATAGTGAAAGAAAAGCTAGGTCAAAAATTATAGAATTTTACATAGATGAAGCTCAAGAGCACGAATACAAACATATTTCTTATGCAAGAAATGCAATTGAAATTTCAACTAATAAACCGGCATTTATCAAATATTTGAAACCAAGTTTTCAAATGCAAAATGATGATACTATCCCTGTTTAATTAAAATTGCATTATTTTTTCATACAAGCTAGAAGACGATTTCTAGCTTGTTTTGTTTTACGGCCAAGTAAAATTCTCTACAAAGTACCACATGTGCATAAGTTAAATTTCATTTGCTACTTTTTTACAAAATCCTTTCAAATTGCAAAATCTCACTTTTACAACTTTTGTACTTTTTGCAAAGTTAATTTTAGTTATATTTATTACATTTTATAATTAGTTTGAAAAATAATTTATTTATTTTTCAATAAATTAAATATTTTAATATACAAAAATTGTAAAAATCATTTCTATTACAATTTCATAGTGATAACATACCTATCACCAAAGACAATTACATACTTTTTGTAATTAAAGATGTAAGTTGTAAAGGTTTCAAATTTATTGTTTTTCAGTATAAAAAAGGTAAGGCAAAAATATGGCAGTCGATAACAATAGAGTCATTATTTTTGATACAACTCTTCGTGATGGCGAACAGGCACTACAGCAGTCACTTTCAGCAAAACAAAAATTACAAATTGCTCTTTGTCTTGAGCAGTTAGGTGTTGATGTTATTGAGGCAGGTTTCCCAATTTCATCACCTGGTGATTTACAGTCTGTAAGAGAAATTGCACAAGCTTTAAAGACTTCAACAGCTTGTGGTCTGTCAAGAGCTCTAGATAAAGATATCGATGCTTGCTATGAAGCCTTCAAAGGTATTGATCACTACAGAATTCATACTTTTATTGCAACCTCTGATATTCACGTTCATGACAAGTTAAAGAAGAGCTTTGACGATATCGTGGATATGGCTGTTCACGCTGTAAAGAGAGCAAGAAACTACACTGACGATGTTGAGTTCTCTTGTGAGGACGCAGGTCGTACTCCAATTGATCATCTGTGTAGAATGGTTGAAAACGCTATTAAAGCAGGTGCTACTACCGTTAACATTCCTGATACTGTAGGTTATACCCTACCTTATGAATTCGGTGGCATCATCAAGACTCTATATAACAGAGTACCTAATATCGACAAGGCAGTAATCTCTGTTCACTGTCACAATGATCTTGGTATGGCTACAGCAAACTCATTGTCAGCTGTAATGGAAGGCGCTCGTCAGATTGAGTGTACTGTAAACGGTCTAGGTGAAAGAGCCGGTAACACTTCACTAGAAGAAGTTGTAATGGCTATGAAGTTGCGTAAAGAGTACATGAAGGGTGTTTACACTAATATCGTCTCTGAGAACATCGCAAGAGCAAGTCAGGTAGTATCAGGTATTACTAATGAACCTGTTCCAAGCCATAAGGCTATTGTAGGTTCAAATGCCTTTGCTCACAGCTCAGGCATTCACCAGGATGGTGTTCTAAAGAACAAGAGCACTTACGAAATCTTAACTCCACAGAGCGTAGGTTTCAAAGAGAACAATATGCATATGACTGCTCGTTCTGGCCGTCATATGATCAAGGCTGTTTTAGAGAAATTAGGTTATCGTGAAGGTTCATACGATCTTGATGATATCTATTCAAGATTCTTAAAATTAGCTGACAGAAAAGGTCAGGTCTTTGATTACGATCTAGAAGCTTTACTATTCCTGTCTCATGAGCAGGAAGAGGACACTCAGTTTGAGCTTGATAGCTTGAACGTAATGTCAGGCGGTAAGAATATTATTCCTACAGCTTCAGTTCGCCTGAAGATCGGTAAACGTACAAGAACTGAATCTGGTACCGGTAACGGTCCTGTTGATGCTGTATTTAACTGTATTTCACGTTTAACCGGCATCAAGCTCAAGCTAGACAGCTTTGTAATTTCAGCAAAGGGTTCTGGTATGAACGCTCAAGGTCAGGTTGACGTTGATGTTATCTACAACGACAGACATTATCATGGTAAGGGCTTATCAACCGATGTTATTGAAGCATCTGCCCTGTCACTGATTTCAGCATGTAATAGTATTTATAGAGCACAACTTATTGAAGAAGAAAAGCACGAAAAGGAGAATGCTTAAAAATGGCTAAGAATTATAAGATTGCGGTACTAGCAGGTGATGGTATCGGTCCTGAGGTAATGAACGAGGCTTTAAAGGTATTAGAGGCTGTTCAGAAAAAATTTAACTTTACCTTAGAGTACAAGAAAGAATTAGTAGGCGGTTGCGCTATCGATGCTTTCGGTACTCCACTACCAGAGCAGACAATGGATGCTTGTAAGTGGGCTGATGCAATTCTGTTTGGTTCTGTAGGTGGTCCTAAGTGGAATCACTTACCTACAGCAAAGCGTCCTGAGGCTGGTGCTCTACTTCCATTACGTAAGCAGTTCGGTCTTTTCTGTAACTTCCGCCCTGCAAAGATTTACCAGGGTTTAGGTTCACTTTCTCCATTACGTGCTGATATTGCAATGCGTGGTTTTGATATGCTGTGCGTTCGTGAGTTAACTGGTGGTATCTACTTTGGTCAGCCAAAAGGCAGAGAAGGTACAGGTCCACAGGAAAAGGCTTACGATACTGAGATCTATCACCGTTTTGAGATTGAAAGAATCGCTAAGATTGCTTTTGAAGCTGCTATGTTACGTAATAAGAAAGTAACTTCAGTTGATAAATCAAACGTATTACAGAGCTCTGTACTCTGGCGTGAAGTTGTAACTGAAATGGCTAAAAACTACCCTGAGGTTGAATTAGAGCACATCTATGTTGATAACGCTACTATGCAGTTAGTTAAGAACCCAGCTCAATTTGACGTAATGCTATGCTCAAATATGTTCGGCGATATCCTATCTGATGAGTGCGCTATGATCACAGGTTCTATGGGTATGTTACCTTCAGCATCATTAGGTGAAGGCGGTTTCGGTCTATATGAGCCTGCAGGTGGTTCTGCTCCTGATATTGCAGGTAAGAACATTGCTAACCCTATTGCTCAGATCCTGTCAGCAGCTCTAATGCTTCGCTACTCTCTAAAGGAGTACGATGCTGCTAAATGCATTGAAGATGCCGTAGCGAAGGTACTAAAGGAAGGCTATCTGACCGGCGATCTAATGGAATCAGGTGCTTCACCTCGTCCTGCTCTGTCTACATCAGAGATGGGCGACAAGATTGCCTCAGAGATTAACGGCTAAGAATAAATAAATTAGAACACATAGGTTTTAAAAATGGGTAAAACACTTTATCAGAAGGTTTATGACAGTCATATTGTTTTCCAACAGGAAGGCGAACTGCCAACTCTGTATATTGATAGACAATTAGTCCATGAGGTAACCTCCCCTCAGGCTTTTGCAGGTATTGAACAGGCTGGTCGTAAACTACACCGTCCTGATCTGCATCTGGCAACTATGGATCATGACATTTCTACAAGATCACAGACCATTGAGGCTTGCTCTCCAATGGCTCAAGAGCAGATCAAAGCTTTAATGTCAAACACCAAGAAATTTGGTGTTAAGTTCTTTGGTTTTGGTGAAGAGAACCAGGGTGTGGTTCATATCATCGGACCTCAGACCGGCTTTACACTACCAGGTACTACTCTTGTATGTGGTGACTCACACACTGCAACTCATGGTGCATTTGGTGCCCTAGCCTTTGGTATCGGTACCTCTGAGGTAGAACACGTAATGGCAACTCAGACCCTAAAACAGGGTCGCTTAAAGACCATGAAGATTGAGTGTACTGGTCGTCTTCAAAAAGGTTGCTACGCTAAAGACTTAATCCTAGCTATCATTGCAAAATTAACTACAGCAGGTGGCACTGGTTACGCTGTTGAGTTCTGCGGAGAAGCTGTGCGCGCTCTGTCTATGGAAGGCAGAATGACCTTGTCTAACATGGCTATCGAGTTCGGCGCTAAAGCAGGCATGATCGCCCCTGATGAGACTACCATTGAGTATCTAAAAGGCAGACTGTACACACCTAAAGGTAAAGATTTTGATGAAGCTGTTGAGTACTGGAAGACCTTAAAGTCTGACGATGATGCTGTCTTTGATAAGACTGTAACTATCGATGCTTCAGCTTTGGAGCCTTATGTAACTTGGGGCACTAACCCAGGTCAGGGTGCTCCTGTTACCGCAACAGTACCGTCTCCTGATGATTACAGCGATCCTATCGTAGCTAAATCATGCAAGGACGCTCTTGAGTACATTGACCTAAAACCAGGTCAGAAGTTAATTGGTACTCCTGTTGATTATGTATTCATCGGTTCTTGCACTAATGGCAGAATTGAGGACTTTAGAGAAGCTGCTAAGGTTCTAAAGGGCCACAAGATTGCATCTAACATTCAGTTGGCAATTGCTGTTCCTGGCTCTGGCTGGGTTAAAAAGCAGGCTGAAAAAGAAGGCTTGGATAAGATCTTTATTGAAGCAGGCTTTGAGTGGAGACAGCCTGGCTGCTCTATGTGTCTAGCTATGAACGACGACAAGGCTCCTGCTGGCATTAGAGTTGCTTCAACCTCTAACCGTAACTTCGTAGGACGTCAGGGTAAAGGCTCAAGAACTCATCTGATGAGCCCTGCTACTGCTGCAGCATGTGCAATTAAAGGCGCAATTGCTGATGTAAGAGAATTTATCTAAGGGGATTAAAATGCAGAAATTTACCGTACACAAGGGTGTTGCAGTACCTCTTGATTCAGCAAACATCGATACCGATCAGATCATTCCAAAGCAGTTCTTACTAGCTGTGGACAGAAATGGTTTTGGTGCTCACCTTTTCCATGACTGGAGATATTTAGATGATGCTGAGACCAAACCAAATCCAGACTTTAACCTAAATAAGCCTGAGTACAAAGGAGCTACTATTCTAGTTGCTCGTGATAACTTTGGTAACGGCTCTTCTAGAGAGCACGCTCCATGGGCTTTAATGGGTTATGGTTTTAGAGCTGTTATCGCTCCATCATTTGCAGATATTTTCTACAACAACTCTTTAGGTAATGGTCTATTACCTTTAAAGCTGTCAGCTCAAGATGTAGATAAGATCTTTAAAGTACTAGAGGCAAAGCCTGGTACAGAAATTACTATTGATCTTGAAAAGATGACTGTAGATTGCGATAACCTGCACTTTACTTTCACCTTAGATCCATTCAGACGTCACTGCCTGTTAGAAGGTCTAGATGCTATTTCTTTAACCTTACAGCATGAAGATGAGATTAAAGAGTATGAAAGCAAAGTACCTGCATGGAGAGCTCACGGTACAGTTTAGTCTTTAAACTTTAAAGGCTGATGCTTTTAAGATTAGATAAAGGTCCTGCAAATTTGTAGGACCTTTTAATTTAGAGGTATTACTTACCCTGCTCTGCTTTATAAGCTTCTTCAAGAGCGTAAGTTAGCTGATCGGCACATGAGGTATTCTTAGTCTTGCAGGTGTTACCTCGCAAGATTGGAATTATCTCATCAATGTCATGATCTTTAACTAACTTTGAAATGGCTTTTAAATTACCATTACAGCCACCTTCAAAAGCAACTGACTTAATCTTTTTGCCATCTAACTCTACAGAGATTTTCTTACAGCATGTGCCTTGAGTTGTAAACTCAAACATATTGGCTCCTTTTCTTTTTAATTCTTTTATGACTACTAGTCTATTGATGAAATAATAGTCTCTTTTGCTAATCTTGATTTTGGTCTTAAGGCATTAGAATCATCTTTTCTGTAACCTAAAGCTACAATACCTACAGTCTGTAAATTCTTAGCCTTTAAGCCTAGAATTTCATCTGCTTTAGCAAAGTCCATACCCTCAATTGGAGTTGAATCAATACCCATGGAAGCAGCTCCATATAATAAAGCTGCCATAGCAAGATAAACCTGCTTTGCAGTCCACTGTGAAAAATCACCTGATTTCTCATGCATCTGACCAAATCCCATACGGTGTGAGCCTATGGCTTCTTTTAACTTAGGATCACTAAAACGACCATCTTGGAATTCTTGTTCTGTTAATGCGTCGTACTCATCTTTTGCCATCTTTGTTTTTGAACACAAGACGATAAAATGAGAGCAGTCTTGAATTCTAGGAATATTAAAATCAGGAATCGCAGGTAAGATTAAATCTTTTGCCTTTTGAGTTGAACCTACATAAAAGTGCCATGGCTGGATATTTACAGCAGAAGGTGTAAGTCTTGCGATCTCAAGTAAGGTATCAATATCTTTTTGAGGTATCTTTCTATCTGGATCATAGTGCTTAGTAGCATAACGAGTCTGTGATAATTCTAAAAAGTCTTTCATACTCTTTATCCTTAACTTTTAAAATTCAGTCTAAAACTAATGAAACTTACTAGATCATAACATTGAACCTTAGTGATTTTGAGATAAATGACAAGATTATGCGCACTTTGTAACTGTATTCATAAATTTTATGAGCAGAGAATACAAAGAATTTCGTACAAGACTTTTAATGCAAACAAAATAGAAAATTCAGACTTTGTTTTTTAGAGTTGCAAAAATTTCGCTGTTTTAAATCTCTATAAAAATCACTTAGTTAATTTCAAGTTTCACTGTAAAATTTGCGCTATATCACTATTTTGTAAACGTTTTCATTTATCTTAATTTCTTTACCATATAATTAGCTTAGTAAAGAAATTAACAATAAGTAAATGGAAATTCACCATGACTGAAAGCTATTCATTAAATCCTAATTTGGAAACCATCTCTAACGCTAATGGCATGAGCGTTACCATTATGGACTGGGGTGCTACCATCATTTCTATGAAGGTACCTGTTAAGGGTGAAGAAGCACGTGAAGTTTTATTAGGTGTTAAAGATCCTGCCGACTGGTACAAACAGTCCTGCTTCTTTAACGCTACTATTGGTCGTTTTGCAAACCGCGTAGCAAACTCAGAGTTTGAAATTGATGGTAAGAAATATAAGCTAAATTCAGGCGCACAGCACTGTTTACACGGTGGTGTACAGGGCTTTGATAAGCGTCGCTTTAAGTTATTAGATAAAAGTAAAAACTCTCTTACCTACACCATTCATTCACCTGATGGCGACATGGGATTCCCAGGTAACTTTGATTTAACTGTTGTATTTACCGTAACAGATGACAACGAGCTTGTTATGCAGTACACAGGTAAGTGCGATCAGAAGTGCTATGCATGTATTACTAACCATGCTTACTTCAACTTAAACGGTCACAACAGCTCAATTCTAAACCACACCATCAAGATGAACTCAACTGAGTTCTTACCTTTAGATGATACTTCTATCCCTACAGGTGAAGTTCGTAAGGTAGCTGGTGGTGCTTTTGACTTTACCAAAGAGAAGACCATCGGTCATGATTTTAGAAAAAACGATCAGATGAAAGCAAGTTTAGGTTATGATCACCCATTTTTAATCAATGGGGATTTGACAAAACCATTTATTAAGGTATCATCTGATGACAAGAAGTTGTCTTTAGAGGTTTCTTCAGATTACCCTGCTTTCCAGTTATATACTGGTAATTATGTAAATCAGGGTGACAGCAACATTACAGCACGTGATGATGGCAAGGTTTATAAAGATCAGAGCGCAGTATGTATCGAGCCTGAGTTCTACCCAGATTGCCCTCACTTACCACAGTTTGCTGATGTAAACCCAATGGTAACCCCAGAGAAACCATTGCAGAAGACAATTATCTACAAGTTTTCTAACTAACGCGGATTTTGTAAGTTTTTTATGACATAGCAATCCGCGAACAACAAAAGTCCGATTTCAAAAGTCGGACTTTTTGTTACATCTCTTTTTCAATCTCA
>OMZC01000005.1 GCA_900315395.1 uncultured Gammaproteobacteria bacterium | reverse complement strand
ACCTAATGATACACAAACCGCATTCCTATGGGTGTTCGCAATAGTTGTTAGTTACATGCCAAGGTGGTTTATGATGACTTATTCCATGTGATTTACAACTACGGCAGACTCGTTATAAGCACTATCAGAATACGCCTTGCCAATGCCTTCAAAGAGAGCAATGATAAGATTGGATATAAGCTTTTAAAACGCTCCAGATCCATTCTCCTTACACGTAATTCAAACCTGACTGAAGACAGGAAGATAAGGCTTGATGACATACTCAGGCATTACAAAGAGCTATACGCTGCCAATGAGCTAAAGGAGCTCCTTCCTGAGGTATTCAATACAACGTCCAAGGAAGAGGCTGAAAGATTGTGGGATGAATGGGTTGATATTGCTATGAACTCTAAGGTTGATGAGATTATAAAGTTTGCCAGAAATCAGAATAAGAACTACCGTGATGGTATTACAAACAGTGGTATTTACAACATCAGAACCAGTGTTTTAGAAGGGATCAACAATAAGATCAAGGTATTGAAACGACTTGCTTATGGTTATACAGATCTTGATTATTTCTTCCTTAGGATCAGGAATTAGTTCTCAACAAAAGAAGAGGTTTATCAGAGAAAACTAAGCGAATGCGGCTTTGCTGCAGTGGTATACCACAAAGCTCCTGACTCAGATTGCGAACTTAGCGAAAATGATATTGTGTTAGCCTATCAGCATCAAGTGAAAATTGAAGAATGTTTTAGAATTTTAAAGCACAATATCAGACTCAGACCTGTTTATGTGTGGACTCCAGACCATATCAGAGGTCATGTCATGGTGTGCATCCTTTCTCTGCTGCTTTTCAGACTTCTCGAATACAAGCTTAAACAATGTGGCATTATATTAAGCATTGAAGAAATCTCTGCTGTATTATCTGGTGCAAAGCTGGTTGCCGGCAGACTCAATGAAGACATTATCTTTATGCATGTTAATGATTATCAGTCTGAAGCTAAACAAGCTGCTAAAACTAAAAGCGATTCACTTGAACTTAATGATGGTAGCATAACCAATAACAGCCCGATTATCTGCAAACTGCTTGAGGCTCTTAATATGAAAGCACCTGCCAGGTTTAACAATTACAGCGATCTGAACATTTGCTTTAACCGAAAGTTCAAATCTGCTCTTGAATATATTGATGAGTCACTGATCGATAAACTGTAAGATTATTGTAAACATTACTATTAAATTTTTAAGAGGCTAGATCTCCTTTGTAGTCGGTGATGAACCTCTTTTTTTAACAAATTTATTCCGAAAGTCGGGCCTTGACCTTACCCCCATACATAGCTGCAACAAGAGCGGTCAATCTCTGCTGACCATCAATGACCAGCTCCTTCGGCTCCTCATAGATTTTCTTGTTTCCGCCGATAGAGCTTTTCTTTTCGTTATACCCAGTAGGGGATTCCCGCAGCATGACATATCCGATTGGATAGCCTCTGACCTTATTGTCTTTCCAGACGAAAGCTCTCTGAAGGTCCGGGAGACCTATCTTGCCAATTCTAACATCATCAACAAGGTTCTTTACCTTGCTTGGGATGTTGGTGAATATTTCTTTTCCCATATCAGTATCTCCTATTACAGTTCAAGGGATAGAGCAGACAGCAGCCTTCTCATTTTGTCAACTGCATTTGGCACCAGAATTTTGCTGGGGCTATGTGTCCCGTAATCAATCGCATTTATTCCAGATATATTATTATATTTTCCGCCTTCCTCATCTTTAAGGGTTGTTGTAACGATAATCTGGTTTTGTATTTCCTTGAATTTTTCGATAATAATAGCTTCTTTGGAAGTTGATAAATCTTCCGCTCTATAAGAATCGATTACTATCGGATAATTGTGACCCAACACATGCTGGAATGCCAATACCCTTGCGATATGAAAAACGGTTGATTCGCTTCCAGAATATAAAGCATTTCTTTTTGTAAAGATATCTTGGTATTCCGTATTACCGGCAGGGTCAATCACACGATACAGTTCGTTCATATAACCGATGATTGAAGCAAACAGCTCGTTTCTTTTCTGGCGTGACATATCGGAAGCATTCTCACTAATTGCCAGTTTTGTTTGTGCTTCAGCTATCTGGCTGTCAATTTCTTGTATTTTCTTCTCTGCATCAGAAGCATCAAACACATCTTTCTTATACATTACAAGAGATTCTAACGAAACGGAATCACCGGCCATCGCCTCTTGCAGTTTATCCTGTTCGATGGACAACTCCGTAGATAGTCTCTCAATTTCTTCTGCAAAAGAGGCTATTTTTTCGCTGATAGAACCAATAATTTCATTACGAAGCTCGACTGTGGAAATATCAAATGTATAAGACTGTTGTTTTCCATGGCTGGTTGAAAGCGATATGTTGGTAGAATTACAATCCATGCATCGCAACTCTCCACAGTTTATTGTTCTGTTTAGAGACCTTAGTTCCTTTAATGTTGTTTCCCATTTCATTTTTCTTGTCATGGCAACATTTCTGGCTTTTCTAAGGGCCTCTATCTTACTTTTGATTTTCTCCAATTCGTCAAGTTTGCTTTGAAATGCCAGCCTATCACTGGTTGTGCTCAGATAAGATACCGGTGTTTTCTTGGATTTAAGAATCTTGTGTTGCTTTAATAGGGTATTCTTTTCTTCTTTCAGCGACACAAGTTGTGCCTTTAGTTTTCCTATTTCTTCTTCCGACAATCGAGCATCCCCAATGCCAGCATGAGAGTATACCATGTCCCAAAAGTCTTGTTTATTATATAGACCGCTATTGGCAATATTAGAGGTGTCCTTTTTGTCTTGCCCCACAAAAAACAATTGAACAAACAACACTGGGTCCACGATTTTATTCATCTCATTTTTCGTGATAACAGGCAGCGGAAAAATGTGCTTAGTCCAGTATCTCTTGAGTTCTGACACGTTATCAAAGAGCATTAAGGCTTCTTCGCTTTTCAGAACGAAGCTATCTCCTTTTCTGCAAATGAAGTATTTTTTACCATTTTCTTCAAACTCGACATAGAAGCTATATCTATGATAATCAAAAGAAACCGGAAATGCTGGTTCGTTTCCCAAAGCATACATCATACCTTGGACAACAATGGTTTTACCCTTATTATTGTCATCGCTGAAAATAATGTTTACTCCATCTTTAAGCTCGTTCTCAATATATGCTTCTGTACTATCGCCCACAGCAACTCTTAGTATTTTCACTGTTGCACACCGTCCTTTACCAATGCAATAAAGTATTTCAAGGACTCAATTTCAAAGTCTGGACACCTTGAAATACAATCTGCATCTTTTCTCACTTCGTTGAAAATAAACTGAACACCTTTATCGGGATGTTCAACTATTATTGAATAAATCTTCTCAAATAATCCCCAGAATCCATCAGAGGCATTTTTATTAAACAATGCACGATAAAGTGATTGTTGGCATTCTTCCAACTTCTCGCTTCTTTTCTCCGCCGGCCATAAAGTGTACACGTCAACAAATGATTTTGAAATGTCCGTTTTGAGAATGTTCTTCTGGATTATACGATTCAGCGCCAGCAGCTTGATTTCATTACTCGTCAAGTGTCTACAGTAATTTAATGCCTCATCGCTGGTTTCAATAGTGATTCCTTCAACGGCATTAACATTTTTCTTACTGCTTTGCTCGTCTCTTATTTCATTGAAGATAGCTTCTAACACTTCTTGTTCGACTTGGATGTTGGGGTGGTTTTTAATAATACCTCGGACATAATCACCTTTTCCTTTGCCGTCATCAACCACGAAGAGCACTTTTTCGAGGAAGGCTGAAATGTTGCTTTCCGTTAAATCTTCGGCATTAACGTACTTCTTATCAGTACCTTCTTCTTTCAACCCTTCCTTAATTTTCTCGATAGCTTCAGGTTTGACATTGGAAATATCAAAAAAATAATTGGAGGAATCAATTCGTACAGTTCCTGTTACCGAACCGACAAACAAGATATAAGTGTGAAATTCAATTTCACTCATATAGTTTTTGAACAAGGTAACAAGCTCTGTGCCGATGGCTTTGGGACCCACGTTCTTATTAGCCTTTGACTGCAAATCCCAAAGTTTATTGCCCATTCTATCCATTCCTGTTAAGTCATTGAAAAAATCGACAACAAAATAGTAGATTTCATCACTATCAGGTCTGAAGTTCATCAGATAAAGTAGTGCCTTTGTTTCTGCCTCTGCACCAGACTTTCTTAACTTTTCGGACGCTTGAATTATGTATGGCATATTTTAATCGCTCCTTTATCTGACTTTTTGTCCAATCAATAGTATTGCTTGATGTAACCGTAAGCCTTATCGAACGAATCCTTATCTTTAATCTTATACTTTACGGAAACGACACTTCTCAGTGCTCGTTTTACTTCTCGCTTACCGGCAACGGTTGTCTGCCAACCATCAAAGCGAACAATATTTACGATATCATCAATATACTTAACGATTCGCTCAACGATAACCGGTGTGTTGATATTACGAACACTGTTGAACAGCTCAGTAAGTGCAGCCTTGCCCTTATCGATTAACGCAACGGGAACAACTTCCTTTTCTGCCTGGACTGCATCCTTAGAAAGTTCGAGCAGATGCTTTAAGAATTCGATGCTGGTAATCAAGCCTTGTGCATGCTTCTCACGGAGTTCTTCCAGTAGTTCGCCCAGCTTGACGAAACGAGGGTCATCCTTATGGACAAGGATTCTGGCAACCAAATCAATTTCGATTTTCTTTGCCTTTTTCTTGGCTCCTTCGTCACCGGCAATGAAAGCATCAATCTGTAGGTTATCATCAAGATGATCTGAGATTATCATTGTAGATGATCTTAGAAGGGAAAAAAATAAAACTTAGACTATTTTTACTTAGTTCTTATCTTACACAAATTAGTTTACATAAAAGATCATATTGAGATCATTATCCAGATCACATTATCCTAACAGATCTTACATTCTCATAGGCGATCTGCAACTATTAACATTGCATATTCTTTCGTTTATACCGTTAGTTCTCATAACCTAAAGCTAAAGAGGATCTTTTCCCCTTTTTGATCCTTTTACAGATCTTAAAGTGATCTATGGGTAGTGGAGATGCACACGGGGCCGTCGCATTTTTGCGAGTTTTCTGAATGATTATTAGGCATTATTATTAAGATGATCCTGCTGAATATGCAGGATCATTTGTAGATGGGTATATAGCGCTTTATATCTGTATCAGAGAAGTTCTCATTGACTTGCCTTCAAGTATCAGATCAAATTATTGTTGGCAAGTCTTTCGACTATAGCCTCTGCAATGGTACTTCCTCCTAAATCCTTTATCCATTGGTCAGGTGTTTTCTGAGAAGTCACAATCACTGATTTAAACTTATAGCGAACATTGGTAACTGTGAATTATTTAGCCCCTCAAGTTAACTAACTGAATTGAATACAATTTTGGGTGCACCAACTCAAAGGAGTAATTCTATGACATCACCCAAAAATCCAGTCCATACTGAGCAGATTGTAAAGGACATTACCGGAAGCACTTTGTGCTCATATCAGATAGCACAGAAATATAAAATCACAAAAATGACAGTTGATCGGATCGCAAGAACCCATCTTGGAGACAGTCTGTATCAGAAGAAGGAGGAAATGGCCCTTGAGCACCTTAAGGCGGAGTTCCTTAAGTTAAAATCCCAGGGTATGAGTCTGAATAACATAGGCGAAAAGCTTTGCATCAGCAAAAGCTGCGCCTATAAATTCGGACAGGCTTTCGAAAATCAGATCAATACAAGTGAAGTGATCCAGATTGAATCCTTAGCACCTCTTGAGGCACTGCCGCCAGTAGCATCAGTACCAGACACAACTGATGAAAAAGATATCTGCATTATGCCGCCAGGGCAGAACTTCCCCGTACCAGAGGGAAAATCCCATCAGACAAAGAGCTATCAGAAGAAAGAGTTCTCAGTTATACGGATTAAGGGGCTTCAGATATCCTTTGATGCGAGTGCAACAGGAATTGATGAAGTAATTGCAAAGGTGCTTAAGGCACTGCAGTAGGAGGATTTTGAATGTCTATATTATCTCAAAGCGGAAAGATAATTCTGGTAAGACAGCCTGTAAGCGGAAGATTCGGTATCCACCGTCTTATGGCAATGTTAAGCTCAAATCAGCTTGGTGTTGGATGGACCGGAACAGAAGAAATATCAGTTGTAACCTTTAATGCCAAAAGGACCATCTGCAAGATACTGCATATAGATGCATACGGCACAGACTGCACCACCAGAATATTAAATTACGGAAAGTTCAGGACAATACTGCAGGAGGATTTACTTCCTGTGCATTTAAGCCGCAATGAGCTTGAGCTGCTTCTTAATGGAGGTGAACTGCCTGACAGCCAGTCCTCCTCAATGCAATTAAAGGAGGCTGTTTAAAGAGGAAAAAAATATTATTAAATTTTTCCAAAAATTTTTTTACCATAGCTTTTAAAAGCTTAACTTCCAAAAATTGACTTTACCTCATTGTATTAATGGCACTTTCTCAAAAACAGGGGCTATTAATTCAAAATCTTTTAAGGTATCATAAGGCAGTTTTAAGCTGTTTTATCTTTAGTATTCACATCATAAAAGGAGGTTAAGATGGCTGACAATACCAGAGGCCAGGACTTAACCTCTCTGTCAAAGGAAGAGCTGATTGAGCTTCTTTTAAAACGAGAACGAGACTCTTTGGAAAAGGAAAAAGAGAGCTCTCTTAAGATATCAGCTATGGTGAATAACCTCAGAGCAGTCATTTCACAAAAAGATGCCTCCCTAAAAGCCTCTGAGGATGAAAAACAGAAGCTTATTGACAAAAAAGAAAAGCTCAAAGCTGCCAATGACAGTCTTAATAAGACTAACAAAACTCTGAATGCTGCCAATGACAGTCTTAATAAGACTAACAAAACTCTGAATGCTCACAATGCCGGTCTGGAAAAGACCAATATCAGCCTTAAAGAGCTTAATGCTTCTCTGGAAAAGACTAATGTCAGCCTTAAAGAACTTAATACTTCTTTGGAAAAGACCACAGACTCTCTTAAAGAGCAAATAAAAAAACTGAAGAAATTCAGACAGACCGCCTTTGATTTGATAAACAATGTTCTGGCAAATATTAGAAACTACTACTTTGTTTTTAAAGACTTAAAGGCTGATGACATTCCACAGACTGATGATAGAAACATGCTTGAGGTCAACATGTTCCTTGAGCAGAAAATCACAGTTCTCTTAAATACGGCACTCACCTTTTTAGAACATCAGCGTAAAGCTCTCAATCTGCCTCGTTCTGAGAAAACACCTCATAGTGAGGCATCAGATATGACAGCAGACAACAGTGCCGATATACAGGCCCAGGCAGATGGTGCTTTAGAAATACAAAAGGAAGTGACCGTCCAGCCTTGTGATAATGATGCAGCTGACTTTGATGAGGCATCCTCATCTGTCACTATAAGTGCTGATACTGATGAAGCAAAAGCAACAGATGACAAACCTCAGGAGGATGCCGTTGCTGTTCTTATGAGCGGCTGCTCAGCTTCAAAGCCTGAGTCAGTAGCAGCAGGACTTACTGCTGGAACTGCTGTTCTCTCTATGCATACAGTGAATGACACCAAAAGCCTCAATGACAGTCACCGCAAACGCAAATACGACAGCTTTATCAGCGTCAATAACTCAAATCAGGTGGCCGGTGTCATAAGCGGCACTAACGGAAACCGTATTGCGCTTCACTGCCCTCAGTGTGGAAAGGTACAGGAGTTTGTCATTCTTTCCATGCTCAAGAGAGTTAACTCCATCCTGACCGCCGACGGCTCTTTAAATTCAGTGAAAACTGTCCTTGCCAAAGTACAGGATGCCGAGTGCACCTGCTGCGGCACCAGGGTTGAAATAAATCCTGTGGCAAAACCTGAATTCAGCTATGAAAGCGTTCATAACAAAGAGCGATTTACTCTCGACGTGCAGGAGAAAAACGCAATTGAAAATGCAAAAAATGTGTTAAATCAGTCATTAACTGATACTGATGAGAGTGATAAAAACGAGAGTCTGGCAGATGACAGGCAGGCGTCATACAAACAGGACAACAAGGCAAGGCAGAAAGATCGCAAACAAATCTATAAGGACATCGTAAAATGTGATGACACAACCAGCCATAGCTTCAGCCTTAATGACAATCTTATGGATGCAGGAGCTGGACTTGCACCTGTTATCAATCCATATTTCTTTGACGCAGAAACCTTTGGGGTGACACCGGCCTTTTTAAAATCAGTAATGTCGGTATCATTCCTCTCCTCCTGCGGCACACTCTTTTCACAGCTTGGTGCTCCTAAGAACCGGGTATACAATTTCTACGAGGGCAACGGTCTGCCATTGACACGAGAGCAGACAACAGCAGGACTCAATGCCTTTGCCCGAGCCTTTCTGCATGGTGTAGCTCTTACCATCCACAATGATATCCTTAGATACTCATCTGCAGTTGTATGTGATGAATCCACACTGCTGTGCAGGGAGAATTCATATAACAAACACCTGGACAGCGGCAGCAGCAAGTCTCAGATTTGGGTAATGACCAGCGGCTTTACCTCTCCTGTAAAGGCAGCGTGGTACACAGTATCACCTGGCAGATGTGCAGACAATGTCGTAGATATCCTCAAAGATGGATGCAAAAAAGACGGTCCTTTAAAATATGTCATCTCTGATGGATATGCCGGCTATGACAGCGGTATTAACACCTTAGAGGAAATCACCGGCATCAAACTTAAAAGCTGCAGGTGCTGGGCCCATGCCAGAAGAGGACTATGGAAGCTGCTTTTAAACAAGGGCCTTATCAGTGTCTATGGAAAAGAGCTTCTGCCTACAGGCTGTGCCTTCAGCTGCTTTGAGGAGAATCTCCAAAAATACCGCCAGACAAAAGCCGGCAAAAAGTTAAAGGATAATGACGTATCGCTTCTGACCATATTCTACCTTATCAATGCGCTGTTCGTGATTGATTCTGAGGTGATAAAAGCTCATCAGTATGTATGTGATACAGAAGAATTTAAAAAGGACTTACTTAAAGCAAGAAAGGAAAAATCTGCAAAGATAGTGGATTTGATATTTGACTGCATCAGACTTTATGTTGCTGACAATAAAGATATCATGTCTGTTAAAAAGACCACAAAGGGTGAATACACATTCATAAGAAACCGCTCTTTCCCTGAATCTGGTGCTCTTATCTACCTTTTGAAATTTGAAAAGGCACTAAAGGAGTTTATCACCTCTCCTGATATAGAGCTGACCTCATCTGCAGCTGAAAGAGCTCTTAAGCTTGGTATCTGCACCCGCCATGCCTGTATGTTTATTCAGTCAGAAGATGGTGCTCAGGCCTTTGCTGATTACCAGACCATTGTCAATACCTGTAACCTAAACCGTGTGCCGGTACAGCACTATATGATGTGGCTTACTGCCAATATCAGACAGCGTCTTTTGAAAATGCAGAATGAAG
>OMZC01000007.1 GCA_900315395.1 uncultured Gammaproteobacteria bacterium | reverse complement strand
AGGCCCCATCAATCAGGATGAATATAAGAGCTATGTAACACCTATTCTTTTTTTTAAGCGAATTTCTGATGTATATGACGAGGAGTATGAAGAAGCTTTGAATGAATCCGGCGGTGATAAGGAATACGCAGAAGCCGAGGAAATGCATTCATTCGTTATTCCTGACGGATGCCATTGGGAAGATGTGCGAGGCGTTAGCGTAGATGTCGGTAAAGCGATCTCTAAAGCTATGCTTGGAATTGAGAAGGCAAACCCTGAAACATTGTCTGGGGTTTTTAGCGCTTTCGATGACGCGACATGGACTGATAAGAATAAGCTGTCTGATGAAAGACTTAAAAATTTGGTTGAGCACATGTCTTATATCAGTGTTGGAAACCGGAATTATTCTGCAGACATCATGGGCGATAGCTATGAATTTCTGATAAAGAAGTTTGCCGATCTCTCTAAAAAGAATGCAGGTGAGTTCTATACACCCCGTCCAATCGTCAAGCTAATGGTAGATCTTTTGGATCCTCAGCCTGGGGAAACTGTATATGACCCTGCTTGCGGTACTGGTGGCATGCTCATTGAAGCCATTCATCACATGCATGGTGACAGGTTGTCGTACGGGAAGATTTTCGGTCAAGAGAATAATTTGTCTACCTCTGCGATTGCAAGAATGAATCTTTACCTGCATGGTGCTAAAGATGTTCAAGTTAAGCAGGGAGACACACTTAGAAACCCTTTGTTCTTGGAAAAGAATCAGTTAAAGACATTTGACTGTGTTCTCGCAAATCCTCCTTTTGGGATGGAGAAATGGGGCGCTGAACAGTTTGAAAATGATCAGTATGGCAGAAACATATGGGGGTGCCCGTCAGACTCAAATGCTGATTTTGCTTGGTTGCAGCATATGATTAAATCAATGGATCAGAAAAAGGGCCGTTGTGCTGTAGTTCTACCTCAGGGGGTATTGTTCCATTCGGGAAAAGAAGGCTCAATCAGAGAACAACTTGTTAGATCGGATAAGTTGGAAGCTGTTATCACCCTAGCAAGTGGAGTTTTTTATAGCACCGGTGTGTCGGCTTGTATCTTATTCTTGAATAACAAGAAAACCCACTCTCATAAAGGAAGAATTTGCCTTATTGATGGTTCAGAGATTTACACGCCAAAACGTGCGCAGAACATTCTTTCAAAGAAGAATATAGAAACGATTTATAAGCTTTTTGCCGACTATGAGGATGTTATTGAAAAATGCAAAGTTGTTACGATCTCTGAAGTTGAGAAAGGTGGTTTTGAGCTTAGCGTAAAGAAATATATTGAGCAAAAGGCAAAAGAAGTGGTTCCACATGAAAAGGTACTACAGGCTTACTATGACGCATTGTCAAGGGTACAGCAATCTGAGTCAAGGATGCGTGAGCTGCTCATTAAAGGAGGGTATGTCAGTGAGTAAGAAAATAACACAGGATGAATTGGAATCTTATCTTTGGGGATCTGCTGTCCTTCTGAGAAACCACATCGATGCTGGTGCTTATAAACAGTACATTTTCCCATTGCTTTTCTTTAAGCGATTGAACGATGTTTATGAGGAAGAAACCGAGAAAGCAGTCCGTGAAAATGGACCTGAAGCTGCCGATTGGGAGGAAACCCATAGCTTTATTATTCCTGATGGGGCACATTGGGGCGATGTTCGTAGTGTTCCAGAAAATGTAGGAAAAGCAATACAAACTGCTTTCAGAGCTATTGAAAAAGCCAACTGTGATAAGCTTTCAGGTATCTTTGGGGACGGTACATGGACTAATAAGAATAGATTGCCGGACCGACTTCTAAAAGATCTGATGGAACATTTCAGTTCAAAGACTCTTTCTATTGAAAATTGTCCAGAGGATGAGTTGGGTTATGGCTATGAATACCTTATCAAAAAATTTGCCGATGATAGTGGCCACACAGCTCAGGAATTTTATACAAATCGTACTGTCGTTCATTTGATGACTGAACTACTGAAGCCTGAGTCAGGCGAGTCAATTTATGATCCGACATGCGGTAGTGCTGGAATGCTCATTTCTTCCATTGCCTATTTGAAAGAGAAAGGTAAAGAGTGGAGAAACGTATCTTTGTTTGGTCAGGAGATAAATGCACTGACATCTGCTATTGCAAGGATGAATTTATTTCTTCACGGGATTGAGGATTTTCAAATTGAAAATGACGATACGCTTGCATCTCCAGCTTTTATTAAAAACGGAAAGCTAAGAACGTTTGATTTGGTGTTAGCTAATCCTCCGTATTCCATAAAAGAGTGGAACCGGGATGCTTTTTCTGCGGATAAGTATGGCAGAAAATTCCTTGGGGTACCGCCTCAGGGAAGAGCTGATTATGCATTTTTACAGCACATTATAAAGAGTTTGGACGAAAAGTCTGGACGTTGTGCCATTCTCTTCCCACATGGCGTTTTGTTCCGTAATGAAGAAGGAGAGATGCGTGAGAAGTTGGTTCGTGGTGATTACGTTGAATGCGTTATTGGTTTGGCTCCGAATCTTTTCTATAACTCTCCGATGGAAGCTTGCATCATGATTTGTAGGATGGACAAAAAGCTAGATCGTAGGGGAAAGGTCTTGTTCATCAATGCTATAAATGAGGTTGAACGCAAAAACGCTCAAAGTTATCTGACTGATGCTCACATCAATAAGATTGCAAATGCATATGCTGAATATAAGGACAATGATGGCTTTGCCAAAGTTGTGACTATAAAGGATATAGAAGAGAACAATTTCTCTTTGAGCATTCCTCTGTTTGTTAAACCAGCCGCTGATTCCAACGGGGAAGATCCTTTTACAGTTCAACAACACTACGAGAATTGGAGAGCACTTTCAGAAAGGGTTCAAAAAAGTTACTCGCTATTGAGCAAGATGATAGCGAAGGGAGGTGAAGAAAATGCCTAAAGTTTTATTAGGGGATGTCTCAAGAGAACGTAAAGAGACATGCAAAGGAAGTAAATCTGGGTACCCAATTGTTGGCCTTGAACATATGGTTCCTGAGGAGCTAACTCTTACTTCATGGAGTGACAATAGTGAGAACACTTTTTCAAAGGTATTTCATAAGGGAGATGTACTTTTTGGAAGACGTAGGGCCTATCTAAAGAAAGCGGCTGTCGCCCCTTTTGATGGTATTTGTTCAGGTGACATCACTGTGATAGAAGCTAATGCAGAAAGAATAGTTCCGGAGCTATTGCCATTCATCATCCAAAATGATGCTTTGTTTGATTATGCTGTAGGTAAATCAGCTGGTTCGCTTTCGCCACGAGTTAAGTGGGAACATTTGAAGAATTACAAATTTGAACTTCCTGATATGAACAAACAACGTGAATTAGCTGAGCTGCTTTGGTCTATGGACGAGACAAAAAAAGCATACCAAGAATTGATTGCAGCAACAGATGAATTGGTGAAATCTCAATTTATCGAGATGTTCGGGAATCTTCCAGACGAATCGATATATGCGACGGTGACATTAGGGGAAATTTCAGATATGCAATCCGGCGGCACTCCTTCAAGCAAGCATCCAGAATATTATGGTGGGTCGATACCTTTTATATCTACACCTTGTCTTGGTCCAAATTTCATTGGTGCGGATGCTGCGCAGAATTGGGTTACTGAGCTAGGAGTAAAAAATTCTACAACACATGTCATTCCAGCATATTCGATAATGTATGGCTGCCGTGTGGGGGTTGGAAAAAGCTCTATAAATACGTGTGAAATGTGCACAAATCAAGATGTTTTGTCGTTTTTTAATATCGACGTACAGAAATATGACTTACTGTACATCAAGAAGGTGCTTGATCAGTATTATGAGTGTATTGATGCTCTGAAAAGAGGCTCGACAATAAAGGGGGTGCCATCAGACCTGGTTAAAGGAATCAAAATTCCAGACGTATCGATGGAGGTCCAGAAGCAATTTGCTGCCTTTACAGAGCAGAGCGATAAATCAAAATTTGAACTGGAACAGGCACTTTCTGAATTGAATGCAACATACAAAAGGATAATAGCAGAGAATCTTGGCTAGTAAGTAAAGGCCATGAAGTTTCCTCCGGCTCCGTGGGAACCTAAATACGGAGGACGCAAAAGGGAGAAACTTCATGGTTCAGACAATTATTACTGCAATACAGCAAGATCTAGCGGAAGTACTAACAATAGATCAGATGAAAGTGCTCATTGAATCTTTGTATAAGCATCTTCCGATGGCGGAGATAAAGGAAACGACAGAGAGTTCAGAGGAAAGGCCATCATTGCTGCCTCTGTTCATCTCCGCTAAACGTGTGGAGGGATGTTCAGAAAAGTCGCTGCAATATTATGAGTCAACGATTAGAAATATGTTGGAGGCTATAAATAAGCCGGAGTGCAAGATTACTACGGAGGATCTGCGTGGTTATTTGGATACTTATCAGCAGCGCGGAACTGTAAGCAAGGTGACTCTTGATAATGTGCGGCGCATCCTTTCGTCATTTTTTTCCTGGCTGGAGGATGAAGACTACATTGTAAAAAGTCCTGTTCGGAGAATCCACAAGGTGAAGACGGGTAAAACAGTTAAAGAGACATATTCAGATGAATCGTTAGAGTTAATGCGTGACCATTGTGATAATGCTCGTGATCTTGCAATGATTGATCTGCTGACATCTACAGGAATAAGAGTCGGTGAATTGGTGAAGTTGAATCGATCTGATATAGATTTTGATAATCGGGAGTGTGTTGTTTTTGGAAAAGGTAATAAAGAGAGAAAGGTGTATTTTGATGCAAGGACAAAGATTCATTTGCAAAAATATCTAGATGAACGAACTGACAATAATGAGGCTTTGTTTGTATCGTTGACAGGTCCTTATGAGCGATTGCAGATCAGTGGCGTTGAGATTCGCTTACGAAAGATTGGAAAAGAATTAGGACTACAGAAGGTTCATCCTCATAAATTTCGTAGAACGTTAGCGACTATGGCAATCGATAAGGGAATGCCGATTGAACAGGTGCAGCAGCTTCTGGGACATCAGAGCATAGATACAACACTTCAGTATGCGATGGTTAACCAGAATAATGTAAAGGAATCACATAGGAAGTTTATTGGTTGATTGCAATTCTCAATTTATCGAGATGTTCGGGAATCTTCCAGACGAATCGATATATGCGACGGTGACATTAGGGGAAATTTCAGATATGCAATCCGGCGGCACTCCTTCAAGCAAGCATCCAGAATATTATGGTGGGTCGATACCTTTTATATCTACACCTTGTCTTGGTCCAAATTTCATTGGTGCGGATGCTGCGCAGAATTGGGTTACTGAGCTAGGAGTAAAAAATTCTACAACACATGTCATTCCAGCATATTCGATAATGTATGGCTGCCGTGTGGGGGTTGGAAAAAGCTCTATAAATACGTGTGAAATGTGCACAAATCAAGATGTTTTGTCGTTTTTTAATATCGACGTACAGAAATATGACTTACTGTACATCAAGAAGGTGCTTGATCAGTATTATGAGTGTATTGATGCTCTGAAAAGAGGCTCGACAATAAAGGGGGTGCCATCAGACCTGGTTAAAGGAATCAAAATTCCAGACGTATCGATGGAGGTCCAGAAGCAATTTGCTGCCTTTACAGAGCAGAGCGATAAATCAAAATTTGAACTGGAACAGGCACTTTCTGAATTGAATGCAACATACAAAAGGATAATAGCAGAGAATCTTGGCTAGTAAGTAAAGGCCATGAAGTTTCCTCCGGCTCCGTGGGAACCTAAATACGGAGGACGCAAAAGGGAGAAACTTCATGGTTCAGACAATTATTACTGCAATACAGCAAGATCTAGCGGAAGTACTAACAATAGATCAGATGAAAGTGCTCATTGAATCTTTGTATAAGCATCTTCCGATGGCGGAGATAAAGGAAACGACAGAGAGTTCAGAGGAAAGGCCATCATTGCTGCCTCTGTTCATCTCCGCTAAACGTGTGGAGGGATGTTCAGAAAAGTCGCTGCAATATTATGAGTCAACGATTAGAAATATGTTGGAGGCTATAAATAAGCCGGAGTGCAAGATTACTACGGAGGATCTGCGTGGTTATTTGGATACTTATCAGCAGCGCGGAACTGTAAGCAAGGTGACTCTTGATAATGTGCGGCGCATCCTTTCGTCATTTTTTTCCTGGCTGGAGGATGAAGACTACATTGTAAAAAGTCCTGTTCGGAGAATCCACAAGGTGAAGACGGGTAAAACAGTTAAAGAGACATATTCAGATGAATCGTTAGAGTTAATGCGTGACCATTGTGATAATGCTCGTGATCTTGCAATGATTGATCTGCTGACATCTACAGGAATAAGAGTCGGTGAATTGGTGAAGTTGAATCGATCTGATATAGATTTTGATAATCGGGAGTGTGTTGTTTTTGGAAAAGGTAATAAAGAGAGAAAGGTGTATTTTGATGCAAGGACAAAGATTCATTTGCAAAAATATCTAGATGAACGAACTGACAATAATGAGGCTTTGTTTGTATCGTTGACAGGTCCTTATGAGCGATTGCAGATCAGTGGCGTTGAGATTCGCTTACGAAAGATTGGAAAAGAATTAGGACTACAGAAGGTTCATCCTCATAAATTTCGTAGAACGTTAGCGACTATGGCAATCGATAAGGGAATGCCGATTGAACAGGTGCAGCAGCTTCTGGGACATCAGAGCATAGATACAACACTTCAGTATGCGATGGTTAACCAGAATAATGTAAAGGAATCACATAGGAAGTTTATTGGTTGATTGCAATTCTCAATTTATGGAGCAGTTTGGTGATCCAAGAATTAACCCTAAAGGATATCCAGTCATGGCATTATCAGAGATAGCGAAATACTGGAACGGTCTTACATATAAGCCTAAAGATGTAGCTGATTTTGGAACCGTAGTTCTGAGATCAAGTAACATCCAAGAAGGAAAGTTATCGTTTGATGATGTTGTTAGAGTGACCTGCGATATTCGGGATAGAGCGTATGTTAAAGAGAACGATATCCTGATGTGCTCCAGAAACGGTAGCGCTGAATTAGTTGGAAAAGTTGCATTGATTGACCGTCTTGATGAGCCGATGGCGTTCGGAGCTTTCATGATGATAATTCGCAGTACATATTACGAATACCTTTTGCAGTATTTTAAGATGCCTGCATTCCGTGAACAAATAAATACAGGGACAGCCACAATCAATCAGATTACGAGCAAAATGTTAGATCAAGTTAGATTGCCTGTTCCAAACATGGAGAAAATTAATGAGTTTGCGGCATTTGTCCGGCAGAGCGATAAATCAAAATTTGTTGCTCAGATAGCTTCAAATCTCAATTTATGGAGCAGTTTAAGGATCTGATAGAACAACCAGAGAAGTGCTCAAAGATAGAAGATGTATGTACCGTTTTTGCTGATGGTGATTGGATTGAAAGTAAGGACCAATCAGATGAAGGAATTAGGTTAATACAAACAGGTAATATTGGCAATGCACAGTATTTGGATAAAGGAGAGCGAGCAAGATTTATCACGGAGGATACATTCCGTCGATTGAATTGTACTGAGGTAAAAGCGAATGATATTTTGATTTCTCGCCTGCCTGATCCTGTAGGAAGGGCTTGTGTAATACCAGAAGGGCTGGGAAAGTGCATAACTGCTGTTGATTGTACGATTGTTCGACTGGAATCAACGGTGATGCCGGAGTACTTTGTAGCATATACTCTTTCTCCGTTTTACATGATGCAGGTTGCTGCCAGAGAGACCGGAAGTACACGCAAAAGGATAAGCAGAAAGAACCTCGGAATACTGACAATTCCAGTGCCAACAATGGAGGAGCAGGAGTCTTTTGCTGCGTTGGTCAGACAGAGCGATAAATCAAAATTATTGCTTAAGAAAATTATATCGAGGCGCTAAAGATAAGAACATAAAATTATAAAATCAATGAAGGAGTAGTAACTATGGTTGATTTTAACGAAGATAATACAACTGAACAGATGATCATAACTGCACTTAAGAAAAACGGTTGGGAATACATTCCTGCAGAAGAGCTAAATCGAGACGAAAGTGATGTTATGGTTGAGTCTATGGTAAGGGACGCTCTTATTCGGCTAAATCCAGAGATTGCAGAGGATGAGTCACGAGCTGATGAAGTTATATACAGATTGCGTACACTCTTCCTTTCTACTAATGCTCAAAATCTGGTAACACAGAATGAGGCATTTAAACAACTTGTATTTGAAAAGAATTCGTATCCATTTGGTGAGGATGGAAAGCAGGTTACTATTGACTTATTCGGTACTGAAATTAACGGAAAACTCGATAAAAACCAATACGTTGTAACAAATCAGTGGGTTTACCCGAAGAAGGAAGGTGGCAAGAGACTTGATATTGTTTTGCTGGTTAACGGGTTCCCTTTTGTTATTGGTGAGTTGAAGACTCCAGTGCGTGCTGCCATCACATGGTTGGATGGGGCTCAGGACATCAATAAGTATGAACAAAGTATCCCTCAGATGTTTGTTTCTAATGTTTTCAACTTTGCATCTGAAGGTAAATGCTATCGTTATGGTTCCGTTTGCATGCCTGCCTCTAAATATGGCCCATGGCATACAACAGATGACAAATCTGATGGTTCCTTGGCTGCAGTGCAGATGAGCGTAGTTGATATGATTACCAAGAATAGGGTAATGGATCTGTTTCAGTTCTTTACTCTTTATGCTACTGATAGCAAATATCGTAAGTATAAGGTGATTGCCAGATATCAGCAATATGAGGGCGCGAACATGATTATTGAACGTGTTCGTGCCGGATATCCTAAGCAGGGTCTGATTTGGCACTTCCAGGGTTCAGGCAAATCTTACTTGATGGAATTTGCTGCTGTTAAGATGCGTATGCTCCCAGATTTGAAAAACCCAACTGTCATTATTGTAGACGACCGTCTGGATTTAGAATCACAGATTACTGCACAGTTCCATTCCTCAGATGTTGGAAATCTGGAGTCTGCTTCCACCCGCGACCAGTTGATGACCATGCTTCGACAGGATATTCGTAAGATCATTATCACTACAATATTCCGTTTCCAGGAGGTTACCGGCGAGCTTAGCCAGCGTGACAATATTATCGTACTGGTTGATGAATGCCATCGAACACAGGAAGGCGATCTGGGCATCAAGATGAGAACTGCTCTTCCTAATGCGTTCTTCTTCGGTTTGACTGGCACACCAATTAACAGAGTGGACAAGAATACCTTTGCCACTTTCGGCGCTACAGAAGACCGCAGCGGATACATGAGTAAATATTCCTTCTCTGATTCCATCCGTGACCACGCTACCTTGCCATTGAATTTTGAGCCGGTACCGGTGGATCTTAAGGTTGACCGTGAAACGATGGATCGTGAGTTTGAGGTGTTAACCGAAGGGTTGTCAGTTGAAGAAAAGGCTGAACTTTCCAAAAGAGTGAATATGCAAGCCATCATGTACAACAGTGCCCGTATTCATAAAGTTTGTGCCCATATAGCAAAGCATTTTACTCAAAAGATCCGTCCGAATGGGTATAAAGCACAGGTAGTTGTTTTTGACCGTACTTGCTGCCTTAAATATAAGGAGGAACTTGATAAATTACTCGGAGAAAAATGCTCTACCATTGTAATGGATACCAATGACGACAAGGCAGACGAATATAAGAAATATCGTCGTTCAAAGGATGAGGAAGCTAAGGTCCTTGATCGATTCAGAGATCCTAATGATCCGCTAGAGATTGTTATTGTTACCGCAAAATTACTGACCGGTTTTGATGCACCTATTCTTCAGGTTATGTATCTGGATAAGCCGATGAAGGACCATACATTGCTGCAGGCAATTTGCCGTACCAATCGTACATTTGATGAGGGAAAGACTCATGGCCTTATAGTGGATTACATTGGTATCTTTGATAATGTGGCCAATGCTCTAGATTTCGATGAGAGCAGCATGAAGAAGGTGGTTACGAACATTGAAGAAGTTAAGAAACAGATACCGGCACTTCTTAGAAAATGCCTGAGCTACTTCATGGGGGTAGATCGCACTGTTGATGGGTGGGAAGGGCTCATGGCTGCCCAGGAATGCCTACCTACCAATGCAGAGAAGGATAAATTTGCTGCTGATTACCAGGTATTAAACCGGGCATGGAATGCAGTATCACCTGATCCTATGCTTGCTTCGATTAAGGTTGACTATGTATGGCTGACAAAGGTGTTTGAATCAGTTAGGCCTACAAATGGAGGTGGTGGACTTATATGGGCTGCTCTCGGTCCTAAGACAATGGAAATTGTTAATTCTAACGTGAATGTTGGAGATGTTCATGAAGATGAGGAAATTCTCTCTCTCGATGCCGAATTAATTGAAGCATTCATTGAAAAACATGGTGAAAAGAAAGCCGCCAAGAAAATAGAGATTGACCTGGTAGCGCGTATTCGTAAGCATTCAAATGAACCAAAGTTTATTAAGCTTGGTGATAGATTAGAGAAGCTGCGTGAAATGCATGAAAAGGGGCTACTTAACAGTATCGAGTTCTTGAAGAAATTACTTGAACTTGCAAGAGAAGCCGCCCAAGCAGAGAAAGAGGTGGTCCCAGAAGAAGAGGTCGATAAGGGTAAGTCTGCTTTGACAGAACTCTTTAATGGGGTTAAGAACAATAAAACACCGGTAATCGTTGAAAGAATCGTTACTGATATTGATGATATTGTTAAAATCGTTCGTTTTGACGGATGGCAAAATACAACAGCAGGCAAGCAGGAAGTTAAAAAGGCTCTTAGAAGTGTTATCTGGGTGAAATATAAGATCAAAGATAAAGAGGTCTTTGATAAAGCATACAGCTATATAGAGCAATATTATTAAGTATTTATTAACGTTATTTTAAATTTGGAATATATGAAGGAGGTATTTATTGAATGTCAAAATATCCTGATCTTAAGACTTATCTACAGGTTAATTATAAAGATTTAATACAAGAGGCTATACAAGAAGTCGTCGATAAAAAATACGACGGTAATGGATTTCACAGCCTTAATGTGCTCTCGTTATGTAAACATGAAATAGATAATCTTGAGGTCAGGGCCCTTGCTTGTCACGATGATATTGGACCTCGGATAAAAATGGATGTTGGTGTTGCAGTCGACATTGTAGAGTTAGGACTGGGAACAACACGTTATGAGTCTGGCAGGAAGAAACATTGGTTTACAGTATCGTTGCAAGGTATTTTGAAAGATGGTCTTTCAAATGTTCAGGTCATTGGTACAAGCGAAATATATGACGGTAAATTCCATGAAGAAAATGCATTAGACCAATTTCTTGTTCCTTACATACGTTCAGAAGATTTAGAAGACATAGCAGAAGATTTTCTGGAATTTTATTGCAAAGACGCTGTTTACATTGCTTATCGATTTCCTGTACAGCATTTTATTTGGAGTAACCAGATAGATGTTCAGGAGGCTGATTTACCAGATAACTGTTTGGGGAGAATGTACTTTAAGAAATCTAAAGCCACAGTTTATCAGACTCTCCCATTTGATCATTGTCCTGATCCAGTACGGGTTGAAAATTTTGAAATTCAACCTGGGACTATTTTAATCAATCACCAGCGATATTTTTTAGGCAGTGAGGGGACTCACCTACTAACTATTGCTCACGAAATTATACATTGGTATCTTCATCAAAAATATTTCAAATTGTTGGAACTTCTTGATAGTGAAAATTTGATGATGTCTTGCGATGTTGAGCCTAGTAATTATGATGATGATATGTCACCGGCTCAGAAAGCGCATTGGTTTGCTGAATGGCAGGCAAATGCGCTAGCCCTTAGAATTGCAATGCCTAGGGAATTTGTAAAAAAAGCCTTAGAAGAATCGTGGGATGCAGTGCCAATAAGCACATTAGCAGTACATGCTATTGAGGAAACTTTAAGAAAAGTGGCACAACTTTTTGGTGTTACTCAATTTGTAGCAAAGCAAAGAGTTCGTCAATTAGGCTACGATCTTGCAGATGGTGCATTCATACGCGTTGATGGGAAAACTTACCCACCATTCATATTTAAGAAAAACACTCTTGATTATCACCAGACATTTTTGATTGATCAATCAGGTTATGAAAAACTGTATCGTACTAACCCGGATTTTTCAGCCTTAATTGATTCAGGGAAATTTATTTATCTTGGATATGTTACGTGTATTAACGATCCTAAGTACATCGAAGTTGATCCATTCTGTCCTAATATAAGATTAGTTCTTAGTAGTTATGCACGTGAACATGCGGATGAATGCTGTCTCGTGTATTCATGGCAAGGAAAAACAAAATTAAAGGAACAATTTGAATTTTATGGACAAGTCTTCCTGTGTAAAGATGTAAGTGCGGATTCTTACGTTGAGCATTCATACGATGCAAAATTTAATGAAAAATGCTTGCAGACGGAGGAAGAAATATCACGTGAAATCAATAAATACATGAAAGCCAAAGATGACACTATCAAAATTTTGGGGGAATTAAATAACCTCAGAACTTTTGGCGAGGCATTAACATACCACATGAAGAGAAAAAAAATTAAAGTTGAAACTTTAGTTGAGCGCTCTAATCTTAGTGACACAACAATTAAGAAATATAGAAAAGGTGAGGTTATTCCGCCGATTGAGAATGTTATGGCTGTATGTATAGGGTTAAATCTTCAGGAGGATTATTCTTTAAATCTGCTGGATTTTGCCGGTTATAGCATTGTCAGAGATTCTATTCGTAACAGGGCTTTCAGATTCCTTTTAGCTAAACATAGCGACGGCACTTTAGAACAATGGAATAAAATCCTTGATGCATTCAATCTGCCTCATATCCCTAATCAGAAAAATCAGAGAAAAGCAGAAAAATGAAGAATTTTAAAAATTTTTTTATAGTCAGGGCAACTTAAGGTTGCCCTGGTTGGGCATGTTTTCAGGTAGATACAGCCCAATTGATGACAATATGAGCGTTTAAAAACGCAAGAATTTATGAAAAGCCCCGTATATCAACGAGATATGCGGGGTATTTTTTTTGCCTTTTTAGGGCAACTTTAGGTTCCTTCATTCAAAAATCAAAGAAATCTATCATTGCTACATGAGGTTAATCAAGACCTCTAAATGTCCTAAGCGCTGACATTAAAACGCTCCATCTTAGCGTCACTACCCGAATCCGGAAGTAGGGCTCCATTAGCGTACGTGAAAGATGTGGTCAAAAACCGCCTGAACTGTGGAGGGGATGGCACAAACTGAACGGAGAGTTCTAAAAAAGCTCTCAGCTCGGTCTCTTTGTGCACCCTGTTTTCTGCTGCTTTGAGGCTCTCCGTTTGTCAACTCAACTTGAAAACGGAGGGCATCATGCCTCAGACAAATACTGCTTATAAGTCAAATAATGTAAATCTCAGTTATAAATCTAACATCAAATCAGCAATTATTGTTAACGGTCAAACATTCTATTTAGCGCCAATCGAAATCAAGAATAGTGATGATCTTCGCTGCCTTGGCATTTCATGGGACGATTGTAAGACCTTACATTTCGGTAAGAACTATTCCATAATAGTGTATTATTTTCCAACCACAAATAAGAAATTCGTAGATTTTCTGTGGGCGGAGTTGAATTCCAGACACTCCAAGGAATACCGCAATACTAGGTGCCAGATCCGAGGCAAATTCAATAAGTTAAAAATGTGTCCAGACACTATCAGTTGTAGCAATTGTCCGTACCACAGAAAACCTGAAGACCGTCAGCCTTCGATGTTAAGTTGGGACGAACTAATTACCAGTGGTAGTGAACCTGAATGCGATAATGACTGCTTCAAGGCATTTTTAGATCAGAATGAACTTGCGTCGATAAAGAAAGAAATGGATTCAAAGGATCCTAACATTGCGCGCGCCATGGAACTCAAGGAAATTCATGATTTGGATGTTCATACGATTGCTGAAATACTAAAAATCACAGAGCGTCAGGTTTATTACTGTATCGACCAGGCAAAGTCTATAGGAGCTTCTTTTAAAAAGAATCATTACTAAGATTTTGATGTAATTCTTCTATTAGAGGACAGTCTCTACAACGCTGTCCTCTTTTCCTTTAGTCCTTCTTATAAAATCCGCATTCATAACCATCAGCCCTGAGTACCAGTCCCGGAATCCATTCAGGTGTTCTTCCCATCTGTTCGCAGACAACTTTAAGCGAAACATGCTCTGAGCATTCTATGATTAGTTCGTCATGAACGTGGCCGACGATGAAGCAGTATTTCAGCGTCTGCATGGCATAGGCAAGAATGTCGCGGCTGACAGCCTGAACGATGTTTTCTACAAACTTCGGTCCGTAGCTCTCGATTCGGCTCCATTTCTTGGTGGCATCAATCCCCATATAGGTGACACTCTCTCCGCCGAACTGGTTCATGCCGATACGAGGCTGAACGTATGCAAGCTTTCTGCCGGAAGGGAGGGTAATGAACAGCATGCCGTTCTTAACGGTAAATTCCAGACAGCCGACTTTCTCAGTGGTGTGTAACTGGATAGCGGTCTTTACCGCATTATCTATCTGCCACCAGAAAGACACTATGTTCGGATTTGAGTTTCTCCACATGTTAACCAGCGGTTGCAGTTCATCCTCGGAAAGTCCCATATCGAGTGCTCCCATAGCTTTTAGGGCACCGACAGATCCGCCGTAACCAAGGGCGAGTTCTGCTATTTTACCTTTCTGCCGTAAATGGCTGTTGGCTCCGTGCTTTTCTACGGGAACATGGAACATCTGACTGGCGCTGGCGCAATAGATATCACCGCCATTACGGAATACATCTGTGCGCCATTGTTCGCCTGCCAGGTGACTCAGCACTCTTGCTTCAATAGCACTGAAGTCAGAAACGATAAACTTGTAACCGGGGCGGGGGATGAATGCTGTGCGGATTAACTCTGACAGAACATTCGGAACGGAATCATACAGCATATTCAGCATTTCATAGTCACCGGTTTTAACCAGATCACGTGCCTGCTCTAAATCTGACATGTGGTTCTGAGGTAGATTCTGGAGTTGAATAAGTCTGCCGGCCCATCGTCCGGAACGGTTTGCTCCGTAGAACTGAAACATTCCGTGGCAGCGGTCATCATCACACACAGCATTTTGCATTGCCTGATACTTTTTAACGCTGCTTTTGGCAAGCTGCAGTCGAAGATTAAGTACCTCTGCCATGTCTGCAGGAACTGACTTAAGCAGGGCGGCAACGTCCTTTTTACCCAGAGTTTCTGTTTCCAGACCGTTGTCTGACAGATAACCTTTAAGCTGCATGACGGAGTTTGGGTTATCCAGCCCAGTGAGTTTCTGCATTCTTGCCATAAGGTCTTTTTTGGTCTGTTCATCGATGCTGATAGCCTGTTCTACAAGCTGTCTGTCAATCATGATGCCACGGTCGTTTATTTCCTGATCCAGATGATACTCATCCCAGACGAAATCCGGTACCGGGTAATTCTTCAGCCTTTGCTGGATCTGCATTTCAACCTCAACGTCACGGCGGTTGTATTTCTTGAATTGTTCCCATTTCTCCGGCGAGTGTTCCGGCAGATTCCATTTACGACCGGCTGTTCTGCTCGGCATACAGAAGTAACGGATAAGTTCCTTGCCTTCCTTGAGTTTCTGCTCCTCAAAGCCAAGTACGGCACCAACTTTATCAAGTGAAAGGGGGAGTCCGTTATAGGCTGCCCATACCAGGGTACATTTCCATGCTGCCGGATCTAAGTACTTCTGAACCGGATCTCCCTCAATGCTGTATGTGGAAAAGTACTGCGGATAATTCCGTCTCAGCCATACTGACAAAGTGACTCTTTCAAAGGAAGCGTTATAGGTCCACTTGGTTACGGCATCATCTGACAGTGCTTTGATGAGTTCCTCCGGTACTTTGTCTCCGCTGGCTAGATCATATACAGCAACGGGACCGCCATTAACGGAAACCCCAAAAAGCAGAATGTCGAAATCAGGTGATTCAGCATATTTGTAAACTCCTGCCTTTGTAATGTCTATGCTGCTCCGTGTTTCCAGATCCAGCGACATGAACTCAATTTTCATAATTCCAATCCTCATTAAAAAAGGGCGGCAGATAAACCGTCGCCCTTGATACAGTTATTTACGGAGTAAACGTTTGTTTAATAGATATTTCACTAGCTCAACCAGATTACCGGCGATGATGCCGAGCACGCTTCCGATAACAAATCCGAAGGCAAACTTCATGAACCAGATTTCATCAGGTGTCAGTCCGCATTCCATCTATCCGTACCTCCATATCGTTTACCTCTGAACTTCCTGATTGCGGTAGCCACCAGATGGGCTAGTCCCGCACCAAGAGTAAAGAACGTAATGAACAAAAGATACAGTCCGGCTAACTGCCAGAGATCCATAGAATTTTCCATTTTTACACCTCATTGTCATAAAGGCGGCAGGCAAGCCCACCGCCTAGATTGTCAGAAATTACCGGATTAACCTAAGAAATCCTCATCGTCTTCGTCATCAAGATCTGCGAAGTCATCCTCGGCACGGCTGTGACCGCCAAGCGGAGTACCATCAGAGAGTTTCTGCAGATTGTTGAGACCGCAGGCGATACCCTTGTTACCGTTGGAGTTGTAGGCGTAAAAGTTGATGGATGCTCTGCCGACGATACCAGAGTAAAGCTCGGAGGTATCGATGATGTCCTGTCGATCTGCGTCAACCACACCAGGCTTGGTGGTGCTGTTGGCGTTCACGAAGTAGGAGTTGGCATATGCAGGATCACCTTTACGATCCTTGTCACCGTCACGCAGCGGAGTCTTAAGTGCATCAAGATCCGGAACGAACTTGGAGTTGCCCTTGAGTTTAGACTGACCTTCATCGTAGGCAGCCTTGATGGCGGCCTTGATCTTGTTGACGGTCACGGTGTCGGACTTAGGAATGATCAGCGAAACGCTGTACTTCGGAGTGCCGCCGCCCATAGGAACCTTAGGCTCGTTAACGTTAAGGTAAGAGAAGATGGTCTTAGGACCGGTAATTACTTTAGTAGGGTTTTTAGCTGTATTGGCCATAATTAAATATCCTTTTCATTAAAATCAGATTTAGCAGTGTTGAATTCAGGACGGGGATCCGTGTCTGAAACAAGCACAGGTTTACCAACGGGCTTGATAACAAGCCCACTCAACAGTTCTTCGAACTTCTTTTTGCCTAACTGCCTGGTCATCGAAGTGATTCCCAGGAGCTTTTTCTCAAACGGATCGTACCCGGCATTCTGTACGACCTTTGCCACCTCATTTTCGTCGGTGTATTTGCGAATACTTCTGCCTTCCACCAGCTTGAAGTGCGGGTAACGGACACCGGATAAAGCCTGCTCAAGTGCATAGGCTTTGATGTCGTCTGCCCATGAGACCAGAGAGTCTATCTGGGGCAGAATTGCCGCAATCTCTGTGCTGTCCAGCGTCGGAGCATCGACAAAGTCGTACTTTGCCAGCTCCATGCTGTATTCAGCGCGGGCTCTGCAGGTAGCCTTCAGCTTGCAGAACTGACAGTGATCTCCGGCATGGAACTCACCGCCGCCTTCATAAGCCAGCTCGGCAGTCGGTTTCAGTACCTCATCCGCCCATTTCAGCAGTTCGTCGGCAGACATCTCGAAGGTGTCCACGTTGTCGCGTCTTGGCTGATAGATGCTGAGTCTGATGCGCCTGATGTCATAAAGATCACCGAAGGTATCAAGAGCACCAAGGGCATAGCATTTAAGCTGGCTGTTCCCGATACCGTCTTCACCGGATGCCGTTACAAGAACACCGACACCGTATTTCAAGTCGATGATGTGCAGCAGATCATCAGCCACAATCACGCAGTCTCCGGTACCGAATCCGTCCTTTACCCACCTGGAGAAGTCGAGTCTCTGCTCAACGCATACCAGCGGATCTGAACAGTGCTCTTTCGCAGCCGCAACCTGTTCCATGACAAATCCGCAGTAGCCATCGGCTGCCTCCTGCATTTCAGCGTCATAGAAGGAGAGGTGCGGAGTCGGATCACTTGCATCGCGTCCCAGTGCCTTCGTCACCAGGTACTCACAGAGTTCGTGAGCGTCTGTTCCCTGCTGTGCATACGGACTGGACTGATCTTCAAGTTCAGCGCACTGCTTTGCACTAGGGGGACAGGCTAACCATCGGGAACTGGCTGACGCTGACAGAAATGCGTGTTTATCCATTACCCAGTACCTCCGCTTCAGCTACCAGCTCTGCAAATACAGCAGGATCGGTGATGTCAGATAACTGCTTTACTCCATGAGATGTAAGAAGTGCCTTAACCTCGGCTCTGAAACCGGATCTGGCTTTGTCAGCAAGAATGCCTCGTACTTCCTCGAAGGTGTAAACCTTGGCCGGAGTTTCCTCGGCAGCGGGAGTCGGAGTTTCGGGGTTAGCCTGAACTTCAGCAGTCTTTTTAGAAGTGGTTTCCGTGCCTGAAAGCAGTTCAGCTATTTCAGCAGCATCCGCGCTCAGCTTGCGGAATCCGTCAATAAGAATAGAAATGTCTTTCTTTTTCATGAGATTGTCCTTTTATGGTTTATCTGTTTTCCTTCGCCTACAAGCTGATGACTTTTACAAAACTGTTTGAATTTTTTTTTGTCTCTGCTTGGGGCTTTCACATTCCTTCGCCCACAAGCGGAGCTTTTTACAAAATTCGTTTGAAATTTTTTTTTGCTCATCTCTGGGGCTCACATTCCTTCGCCTAGAAAACTGTCTTTTTTACAGAATTGTTTAAGGTAGAAAAATATTTGTAAAAACGACATAAACATGGGCGAAGGAAGACGGAAGCAGGAATTCTGCTGATTAACCAATGGAGACCATTTATGTTTGCAATAAAAGAAAGAGAGGCATGTATTAACCGAGTCCTCGTTAATACTTTTGAACGTGAAACTACTGCTGGTAATACAAGGGTTCGTATTGAAGTAGGTACTACCGGATATAAAGGAAGCGACAACCGTAGTAAAGGTGGCAGGACTTTTTTACGACTTGAATGTGTTAACGGTGATTTCTTCTTTGTGCCTATTACCAATAAGCAGAAAAGAATTGTTGGAATTGAGATTGCTACCTGCGGAGATGCTGGTCTTAATGCAGTGAGAAAAACGCTCAGATTTGCATCGTCAACTATTAGTAACCAGTGTTCCAAGGTGAATGATTAAGGAGATCTTTATGTTTGAAGTTAAAGAAGATTCAGTTGTTTTGAATGACGGGACTCATTTGAGGACTTTTACCCGTGAAATTATGGATGCCAACATTCTTGAAGTGGAGGCCGGTACCACCGGTTATAAGGGCGGGGATTCAGGTCACGGTGGTCGCACTTACTTCCGCATTAAGGATCTGGCCAGTACAGATATGAGGGTAAAAACGGTAACTGACTGCTTCGGTCACACTGATGAACTTGAGGTCGTTTTAGGCGGTGATGCAGAGCTTGCAACCATCATAAAGGCTTTGAAGTTTATCACCAGAGTTTTGGAAGAAGAATCAAAGGAGGTTGCTGATTGATGCCAATTATCATTTATAGCGCCAATGTTACAGGGGTTGAGAATAACTGTCGTTATCCGAACCGGGTTGAAATTACTGATCAGGAGTCTTTGGTTAAAGCTGTGTCCAGAGACTATGTCTGCGCGGAATATAAAGACAGTTACCGCAACGTAGATAATTTTAGTTCCTCTAACTGCTGTGCTGGAGATTGCGATAACGACCATTCAGAGAATCCATCTGATTGGGTTACTCCCGAACATGTGGCCAAGGCATTCCCTGGTGTTCCTTTTTGGGTTCACTACAGTCGCCATCATAACAAACCAAAGAAAAACAAGTCTGCAAGGCCACGGTTCCATGTAGGTTTTCTGACGGAAAAGATCACTGATCCTGCTGAACTCAAAAGGCTTAAACAAATGGTGCATCAGCGCTTTCCATTTTTTGATTCTAAAGCAATGGATTCAGCGCATTTCTTTTACGGCACCGTGAACCCGCAGGTGGAATTCCATAATGGCACCATAACTTTGAACGAGTTTCTTAATAAAAGCGATGATGAGTTTGATGCGGATATGCCTCAGGGGAGTTATGGCGGTAAGTTTGTGATTGAAGAGGGCCGACGAAATGCCACCATGAGCCGTTTTGCTGGAAAAGTGGTGAAAAGGTATGGAGCTTCGGAAGAAGCCTTCAAAATCTTCATGGAGGAAGCTGCAAAATGTAATCCGCCTCTGGATGACGATGAATTAGGAAAGATCTGGTCCAGTGCTTCCCGCTTTGCGAAGAAACTTCAAGGGCAGCCAGGGTATGTACCGCCTGAGCAATATCGGCCCCATGATGCTCTTAAGCCTGCTGATTATTCCGATATGGGGCAGGCTAAGGTAGTGGCTATGGACTGCGCAAACGAACTGGCTTTTTCTACAGGTACCGATTTTCTTTTCTATGACGGAAAACGCTGGCTCGAATCCAAATCAAAGGCGTTAGGTTGTGTGGAGACATTCCTGGAACGGCAGCTTGCTGATGCACGGGGTGCGGTGGACAAAGCTAAACAAGCTCTCCTGAAGGCAGGTGTGTCTGAACAGAGTATTTCCGCAGGTGGCAAGGCTCTGGAAAAAAGCATCAACGATGGGCAGAAGAAGGTCTATGAGGCCTATATAGCTTCGATGGCTTATCACAACTTTGTAATGAAACGCCGGGATTTTAAATACATCAATTCTGCGCTTATGGTGGTAAAGCCCATGGTGGAGGTTGAGACCAGAACTCTTGATAGCCATGAGTTCCTTCTGAATTGTCCTGACGGAACCTATGATCTACGAAAGGGAATGGCAGGCAGGAAAGATCACGATCCTGCCGATTACATTACGCAGATTACAGCTTATGCGCCAAGCGACCAGGGTAAAGATTTGTGGCTGAATTCGCTGGAACTATTCTTTCAGGGAGACTCAGAGTTAATTGAATACGTCCAGGAAACCTGCGGGATCTGCGCTATTGGCAGTGTATATCAGGAAGCAGCAATATTCAGTGTTGGCGTTGGGTGTAATGGTAAATCCACCATGTGGGACTCTGTTTCCGGAGCTCTTGGTACTTTCAGCGGCATGATTTCAGCAGACACACTTACAGCAGGGTGTCGGCGAAACGTAAAGCCTGAACTGGCTGAGGTGAAGGGTAAACGACTACTGATAGCTGCAGAGCTGGAAGAAGGAACCCGGCTATCCACATCCATCATCAAGCAGCTAACTTCCATTGATGAGATCGAGGCAGAGAAGAAGTACAAAGATCCTTTCAAGTTCAGGCCTACGCATACTTTGGTGCTTTATACCAACCATCTTCCTAAGGTTGGAGCTATGGATGACGGAACCTGGAGAAGGCTTATTGTGATCCCTTTTAACGCCAATCTTAAGGGAAACGGGGAGATCAAGAATTACTCGAAGTACCTGCTGGATAACGCTGGTCCTTATATCGTGAAATGGATCATCGAAGGCGCGCAAAAAGTCATCAATAAAAACTTCAAGCTGACAATACCAACATGTGTGCGTGAAGCCATCGCAGCTTACAAGGCTGATAACGATTGGATGAGTCATTTCCTGGAGGAGTGTTGCGTAGTCGAAAAAAGCCTGGAAGAAAAATCCGGAGAACTGTACAGCTCTTACCGGGCGTTTTGTGGAAGAACGGGGGAGTTTGCCAGGAGTACTGCTGAATTTTACAAGTGTCTGGAGCAGCGCGGATTTGTCCGTCAAAGGCGTAGCAAAGGCAGATTTGTACTGGGTTTAAAACTGGCTGAACAGGATTTTTAGAGCTCAATGATGACGGTTATGTCTACTCTTGCATTAATTCCCCTTTAGGGCGAAAAAATAGCTAAAAAATCTATATAAGAGAAGTTTATGCAGCCCCAGACATGATCGTCATTTTTGACGAATAAAAGGATTTAACTGATGTTTAAGAAAGTTCGTTATACAGAAAAACAGATTGAACAAAAACTCACGCTGATGGCAAAAAGCCGGGGAGGAATCGCACCGAAGTTCGTATCTCCCTCTTTCGCAGGGATGCCTGACAGATTGATCTTGTTACCGGGCGGATTGCTGGCCTTTGCAGAGCTTAAAGCTCCGGGAATGAAACCGAGACCACTGCAGGTTGCAAGACATGAGATGTTAAGACGATTAGGTTTTCGGGTGTATGTGATTGACGGAATTGAACAGATAGGAGGAATACTTGATGAACTTCAAACCCCATGATTACCAGGCTTATGCCATTGAGTACATCAAGGCGCATTCCATTGCAGCCATTCTGTTAGACATGGGACTTGGGAAAACGGTTATTTCTCTCACTGCTATGGCAGATCTGCTGTTTGATTCCTTTGAGGTACATAAGATTCTGGTTATCGGACCTCTGCGAGTTGCCAGAGACAGTTGGCCGATGGAGGTTAGTAAGTGGGAACATTTAAAGCACCTTACATATGCGGTTGCTGTTGGAACTCTGGCAGAACGCAAAGCGGCTCTTGCTAAGAATGCCGACATCACCATTATCAACCGTGAGAACGTGGACTGGCTTGTTGAAAGTGGAAACTTCGATTTTGACATGGTGGTTATTGATGAATTGTCATCCTTCAAGAACCATACTGCCAAACGTTTTAAGGCTTTGCAGAAAGTACGTCCTAAGGTTAAGCGTATTGTAGGTCTTACCGGTACACCATCATCAAATGGTCTGATGGATCTCTGGTCTGAGTTTAGATTGCTGGATATGGGAGAACGCCTGGGAAGATTTATAAGTCATTACCGTGATGCCTTCTTTCTGCCGGATAAGCGTAACGGTCAACAGGTGTTTTCCTATAAGCCAAGACCTTATGCCGAGGAAGAAATCTACCGCCGCATCTCAGACATCACCATTTCTATGAAATGCACCGACCATCTGAAGATGCCTGAACTGATTACATCTCAGTACGAAGTGATGCTGTCCGAGGATGAGCGTGGACAGTACGAAAGTCTTAAGACTGAACTGGTGTTGACTGTATCTGACGGGGAGATTACTGCAGCTAATGCCGCAGCATTAACCAATAAGCTGAGTCAGCTTGCCAACGGTGCAATCTACGATGACGAGAAAAACATCATCGAGATCCACAGCAGAAAGCTTGATGCCCTTGAGGACATCATCGAATCAGCCAACGGTAATCCCATCTTAGTGGCTTACTGGTTTAAGCATGATTTGGAGCGGATCAGAAAGAGGTTTGATGTCCGGGAGATTAAGACCTCAAAAGACATTACCGACTGGAATTCCGGAAAGATCCCGGTGGCTTTAATTCACCCGGCGTCAGCAGGTCACGGTTTAAACCTTCAGTCCGGCGGTTCGACTTTGGTGTGGTTCGGTCTTACCTGGTCGCTGGAGCTGTATCAGCAGACTAATGCGAGACTGTGGCAACAGGGACAGACAGCGGGAACCGTGGTGATCCAGCACATCATTGCAAAAGGAACCATTGATGAGCGAGTGCTTAAAGCATTGTCGAAAAAGGAATTAACTCAGAACGCACTGATTGATGCAGTCAAAGCGGAGGTGTAGATGAACGCAAAGGAATATTTATCAAGAGGTATTAACCTGGAACGACATGTCCAGAATCTTACGGATGAGATTGAGCATTACAAATGTCTGGTATCCAAGTGCAGTGTTACGTACAGTGATGTGCCAAAGAGCACCGCTGAGAATTACCGGCTTGAGGAATGTACCCAGAAGATTATTGATTTGCAGAAGGAGCTAAGTGAAGCTATGTTGGATTTGGTTAATGTTAAATGCGATATCACCAGAGCGATACACCGCCTGGGTAATTACGATTATGAAGATCTGCTGGTAAAGCGATACATATTTTGTAAGTCCTGGGATGTAATTTCTGATGAAATGCATTACTCACCGCAGCATATTTATCGGCTGCACGGTGAGGCTTTGAAAGATTTTTTCAAAATGAGATTAAATGAGAGTAAATGAGAGTTCATGTGATTGAATGAGAGTTAATTCTTAGGTTATTATTACAATCGGAAGTAATGAAATAAAACTATGAAAGCTCTGAGGAATCCCCTCGGAGCTTTTTCATTTGAGGCTCTGCCACCATTTTGGTTGCAGGGCGTTTTTATTGGAAAAATGAAATGCCAAAAAGACCGAAACGACCGTGTTCCTTCCCGGGATGCCCGAGACTCACTGACGGAAGGTTCTGCGAGGAGCATGCCAAAGCCGAAGCTAGACACTACGAGAAGTATCAGCGAGATCCGGAAGCCCGGAAACGCTACGGTAAAGCCTGGACAGCAATCCGTAAAGCCTACGCTGCCGAGCATCCTTTCTGCGAGGTCTGCCTAGCGGAAGGAAGATATACACCAACTGAGGCAGTCCACCACATTAAACCGCTCTCTCAGGGCGGAACTCACGACATCAGCAACCTCAAAGCTGTATGTAAAGCCTGTCATGCCAGGATTCACGGCGAAATGGGCGACAGATGGAGCAGAAAAGTAAAGGATTACGACTACCAGAAGTGATGATTATCCCGCTTTTAGCCCCCAGGGGCGGTCAAAATCGCTGAAATTTTCATCAAAAAGCTTCGGGCCCCTGCCTTCACGCACAAAAACGGCGGTTCAAACGGGGTATTAACCCCCGGCACAATTTCAGGAGAAAAATTTAATGGCCAGAGACGGCACTAACCGTGGCGGCAGACGTGTTCGCGCAGGCGATAAACCGCTGTCCGCTGCAGAAAAAATTCAGAAAGGTCAGTCAGTAAGAATCATGGATAACGACTTACCGACACTTACACCAACAGAGCTTGATTCAGTTGACTTGCCAGAAGGCGCTCTGCTCGAAGGGCTCGACATGCCAAAGCCCAGCGACTACCTGTCTGCCCGACAGAAAAACGGAGTCCCGCTCGGGGCTGATGAGATTTTCAAAGAGACCTGGCTGTGGCTCAAGGAGAGAGGCTGCGAGCGCCTGGTTAACCCGAGACTCATTGAAGCTTATGCTCAGGCCTTTGCCCGATACATTCAATGCGAAGAGGCCACCAGTGCTTACGGGCTCCTCGGCAAACATCCGACCACCGGCGGAGTGATTACCTCCCCATTCGTACAGATGTCTCAGCAGTACCAGAAAAGCGCCAATCTCCTCTGGTATGAAATTTATGACGTCGTTAAGCAGAACTGCACCGCCGACTATGACGGCAGCAATCCTAACGACATGATGGAGCAGCTGCTCCGCAGAAAAGGATAAATACATGATTGAAAAAGTAAACCCGGCTCATCCAGATAAAATAGCCGACCGCATTGCCGGTGCCATCGTAGACATTGCATACGCCCAGGAAGCCAATCCGAGAATTGCGGTAGAGGTACTTATTGGCCACGGCAAATGCCATGTGATTATCGAAACCGATACAGAGCTTTCTGAAGACAAAATCAAAGCAGCCATTTATCGAATTGCCGGAAAGGTTGAACCGGATATTGTGATTGTACCCCAGGACAGACATCTTGCTGACAACCAGAAGGAAAACTTTCGCTGCGGTGATAACGGCATCTTCAAAGGTGTTCCGCTCAATGTTGAGCAGGCGATGATTTCTAGTATCGCCCGGGACCTTTACGAGCAGTTCCCAACCGACGGTAAATACATCCTCGATGATGAACGACTCATTATTTGCCAGAGTAACGCTGACAAGGCTGCCATCCTTAAGCAGTACCCTCATGCAGAGGTTAATCCGCTAGGGGAGTGGATCGGTGGCACTGATGTCGATACAGGAGCTACCAACCGTAAGCTCGGCAGCGACATGGCTGATTCGGTAACCGGCGGAGGTCTGCATGGCAAGGATTTATCAAAGGCAGATGTGACTTTGAACATCTACACTTTCTTGAAGGCGCAGGAAACCGGCCAAACTGTAGAAATAAGCTGTGCCATTGGTGATGAGGTGATTGATGGTCATCCGTATCACGAGCTCATGAACATTGCATGGAACCACATCGCCTCAATGGGCGGTTTTGAGAAGTTTGCTGAATGGGGATTATTCTGATGCAGATTGAAAAGAAAAAAGTTACAGAACTTCTTCCTGCGGACTACAACCCACGCAAGGATTTAAAACCCGGTGATCCGGAATACGAAAAGCTGAAACGCTCCATCGAGCAGTTTGGCTATGTTGAACCGGTAATCTGGAACAGCAGAACTGGATGTGTTGTCGGCGGCCATCAGCGCCTTAAGGTTCTCCAGGATTTAGGAATGACCGAGGTGGACTGCGTCATCATCGACATGGACGTGGAGCATGAAAAGGCTCTGAACATCGCGCTCAATAAAATCAGCGGTGAATGGGATAACGACAAGCTGGCAGATCTGATTTCCGATTTGCAGGGAGCAGATTTTGATGTGTCTCTTACCGGCTTTGAACCTGCTGAGCTTGATGAGCTCTTCAAGGATGATGTGAAGGATGGAATCAAGGAGGATGACTTTGATGTTGATGCTGAACTTCAAAAACCGACCATCACGAAGCAGGGCGACTTATGGTGCTTAGGCCAGCATCGTCTTCTCTGCGGGGACAGCACCAAGGCTGAAAGCTACGAGCTCATCATGTCAGGAAAGAAGGCCAACCTGATAGTAACCGATCCACCATACAACGTGAACTATGAAGGCTCCGCCGGAAAAATACAGAACGATAATCTGGACAACGATTCCTTCTATCAGTTCCTGTTTGATGCTTTCACCGGCATGGAAAAAGCCATGGCTGACGATGCTTCGATTTATGTATTCCATGCAGATACCGAAGGTCTTAATTTCCGTAAGGCATTCTCGGATGCAGGCTTTTACCTTTCCGGCTGCTGTATCTGGAAGAAGCCATCTCTGGTGCTCGGTCGCTCTCCTTACCAGTGGCAGCATGAACCTTGCCTTTTTGGCTGGAAGAAGAACGGCAAGCATCAATGGTATTCCGGCAGAAAGGAAACCACCATCTGGGAATTTGAAAAATCCAAAAAGAACGGTGAGCACCCGACCATGAAGCCGGTGGCCCTGATTGCCTACCCGATAATGAACTCAAGCTTAACCAACTGTATCGTGCTTGATCCTTTCGGCGGGTCCGGCAGTACTCTAATTGCCTGCGAGCAGACCGGACGTATCTGCCACACCATCGAGCTCGATCCGAAGTACGCCGACGTGATCGTGAAGAGATACATTGAGCAGGTAGGGGACTCGAGTGGCGTTTCGGTTATCCGCGATGGATTGACCTACGCTTATTCGGAAGTGGCTGGTGAAATTGAGTCTGAGCAAACTTAATCAAAAACACTAAATATAGTTGCTCATATTGCACAAATTGACTTGATATAGTGTTTTGACAGAGCAAATATGTCCCTAACGAAAACGAACACAAACATGGAGACATAACGATGAAGATCGAATTTAACCTCAAAGGTGCAGAGCGAAAGGAGCTGGTTAAGGCTATCTCAAGGATTACCGGAATTAAGGCTGAATACCAGGGAACCCCAAGTATGAACTATCAGATTGGCGATTTCACCGTAACAAGGGAAGGCAATCTGGTTTATGACGATAAGGTTGATCCGGGTGAGCTTCTAAACGAACTTGCCGAGGCTGGCTTTGAAGGAACCTGCGAAAAGTCAGAAGACAAAGAGCTTAAAATTCCTGAGCCGAATGTCCTGACCATTGAGATGCCTGCCGACAAGGTAAACACCGGAAACCTGCAGAAGCTCCTTGATGCCAAGGGAAATTTGATCCGCAAGGCACTCGGGACTGACAACCTTGCCTTTGAAATTCATGAGGACAGAGTTTCATTCCCGTGGTTCATTGATCCGGCACCCGACCATGCCATGGCGTACACCCAGTTCGTTGCCGCCATCTGCAAAATGAGCACCGAGCAGAAACGAGTCACGGCAAGGGTGAGGGAGGTTGACAATGAAAAGTACGCCTTCAGATGTTTCCTGCTACGTCTGGGTTTTATCGGTGAGGAGTTCAAACAGAGCCGCAAAATCCTGCTTGCGAACCTTGATGGAAGTTCAGCCTTCAAGACGGTGAAGGAAGATTCAAAGGAGGTTCATGATGAAGTTTCCGAATAGAAAAACAGTAGAGCGCCTCCGCATGGAATTTCCCAAGGGAGCACGGGTTGAACTTATCAGAATGGATGATGTGCAGGCTCCACCTCCGGGAACCATCGGTACCGTCATCGGGGTTGATGACATCGGTTCAATTATGGTCCGCTGGGATAACGGTTCAGGGCTTAGTGTAGCCTTTGGAAAAGACGTATGTAGAATTGTCAAAAATAGCAAGTAAATCAATGATTTATATACAAAATAAATATCGAAATATAATCGATTATTAAGTTGCTATAGTGTGCCTTCAGAGTGAATATACACACAACAAAACGAACAAACATTAACCAAAAAGAAGGCACAAAAATGAAAGAAAAAACCTTAAAGCAGATTGAAAACCTTAAGACCCAGACCATCGGAGTTGAAGTTGAGATGAACAGCATTACCCGCAAGGATGCCGCAAGAATTGCCGCAGAGTTTTTCGGAACCCACAGGGTTGAAGATACCGCCTACCGCAACGGCTACTGCACGGTCAGCGCATGGGATGCCCAGGGCCGCGAATGGAAGTTCCAGAAGGACGTAAGCATCGCCGGTGACGACGCCCACAAGTGCGAAATGGTTACCCCGATTTTGAACTACAGCGACATCGAAACCCTGCAGGAGCTTTGCCGCAGACTGCGCAAGGCCGGAGCAAAGAGCGACGCCACCCGCGGATGCGGAGTTCACATCCACATCGGAGCAGCAGACCACACCGCAAAGACCCTGCGCAACCTTGCGAACCTGATGGCAAGCCACGAGAGCCTTTTAGCCGAAGTGCAAATTCCACTTTAATATAAACGCAAATCCAATATAATCGATCATCATTACAATAAAATTCACATTAATTCCTTTAAAACGGAACGCTCTTTCGATATCTTTGCATATTTTTCCAATAATTCTGAACGGTTTTCCAATATC
>OMZC01000011.1 GCA_900315395.1 uncultured Gammaproteobacteria bacterium | reverse complement strand
ATTATAAAAGAAGAGAGATTCATTTCTCTGTCATTTCATTCTGTTTCCACTACATCCCCCCCGCATAATTTTATATTATCCATTTGATTTTCATATCCTTTTTAAAATTAAAATTAAGATTATTCTTATTGTAAAAGGAATTTTCTTGTTGTGAAATAAGAAATTGGAAAATTTTTGATTTGAACGGCAATCTTAGTAAGTCTTGATTAGGTTACTGGTGCTGCTTGCCAGAATCGAACTGGCGACCTCCTGATTACGAATCAGTTGCTCTACCTACTGAGCTAAAACAGCACAAGTGTGTGTTATTCTAGGAATTTTTAGGTACAATTTCAAATAAATTTAACCTAAATTGAGGCTTTCATGGATACTTACAGCAAGATAGTAAAATTCAGCATTCTGCTGATCCTTCTGTTTATATTTGCTACAAACTCCTATGCATTGTGTCCTGACACTCTTGTAAGAACCGCTCTACTACTTTTAGGCAGTGTATCGCTTATCTTTAGTGCTTATACCTACAACAAAGATAAAGCCTATTTTAAAACTGGCATCTTTGCCTGTCTTTGTGCGCTACCATGGGCTTTTTACCTTCAGCAAAAGTTAATCTTTGGAGACTTTGTAACAGATCTTGCATCTGCACCACAAACTTTTACGCATATGATGGTTGTATTCAACCTCTTTCGCTATCTCTTACTTGCTTTTGCCTTTTTAATCCTGGTAAAAGGACTTTTTAAAGCAATTAAAAATCTTTATGAAACATAAAGTTAAAAATTATTTTGCTAAAAATTGCATTATTTGCCAGTAAAAAAGCCAAAGTTCTAAATCTTGCCCTGACAATACGACATCATTTAATTATTAGGATGTCGTATGCTAAAACACAAACTTACTACTTTATCGCTCTCCTTTGCTTTACTCTCACTTGCATCGGTACCTTCGGTACACGCATTAACGCTTAGTAACGTCATTATCAAGTCTGGAGCTAGGATTGATAAAAGCTCTATGGATAAAAAGCTTAATCCATATCTTGGAAAAGAGATTGATATCGCTCTCTTACAGAATATCTTAAATGAGATCTCTGATTACTACAGAAAAAAAGGCTATCTTGCAGCTCAGGCTTTTTATCCAGAGCAGCAAAGTCAAAATGGTGTCGTAGAGGTTATTGTAAAGACTGCAAAATTAGATGACATTAAGATTGCAAACTATGCTTCCCTCACTCCTAAAACCGCATACATGCTCAGCGAGAATGTACGTAAGTTTCAAGGCAAAGAAATCAACTCTCATGAGTTAAATGCAAGCTTGCTTAAGATTAAAGATCTTAATATCTTTGATATAGCAGGATACTTTGAGAACTCTCAAAATAAACCAGATCATGCCACGCTAACCTTAGATCTAAAAGGTCGCTCTCGTTTTGGTTATGAACTTACTTATGACAACTACGGCAATGAGTCTACTGGTAAGAATCGTTACACACTGTCATTAAACTCACTAAACTTATCAAAACATGCTGATAAAGGCTACCTTCTTGTTGGCACCACTGACAAAAAACAGAACAACCTAATCTTGGGGTATTCCATCCCCTTTACCTCACATCCTACTATCTTTGGTTTTCAGTTTAATTATGGAAGCTATGAGCTTGGAGATACATATGATTCTTTAGATGTAAAAGGTAATTCATTAGGAGGAAATCTCTATATAAAAGAGCCTTTATATAGATCTCTAGACAGTAAAGTAAGCTTTACGGGAGGAGGCTACTACAAGAACCTTACTGACAAAATTGAAAGCTATGATCTTGAATTAAAAAGAAACAAATTCGGAGGTTATTTCGAATTTGAAACAGCCTTCTTAAAAGAAGACTTAAACTGTTTAAACTCTTTAAAACTTGACTATGGTCTTATACAGGATAAAAGCAATTTATCAGACAATAAGTCACAGCGCTCTTATTTACTTTCTAACTTTGATTCAAAGTTAGATTGGAACTTCTACAAAAACTTTTCCTTTATCAATACGATAAATTTGCAGTACGCCCAAAAGGGCGTGGACGCCTCTGACAAGTTCATACCAGGAGGTGCATATGGCGTATCCGCTTACGAAGGTTCTTTAGCATCTTCTGATCTTGGTCTATTTCATGATCTTAAATTGCAGACAAAACTAACGAATAGGCCTTATTTAGACCTATTTATAAATTTCATGCAGGCCTATGCTAAAAACGTTGATGTTAAGAAAAATGAATCTTTCTATGCCTTAGGTACAGGCTCAAACCTAAGTTATGGAGGCTTTTACCTTACAGCCTCTGTAAGCAAAGCTATTGGTAAAAACAAAGAATATGCAAAGGATTCAGCAAAGTTTCTGTTAAAAGCAGGCTACGCCAAAATTTAATAAAAACACAAGGTCTTAAGCAATAGAACTACACAATTTAGGATATTTATGAAAGTAACTATAAGCAAATTATTTATCTTCTCATTATTGGCTATGGCAATAAAAAGCGCCCATAGTGCTGCAGCTCTGCCTACTGGTGAAAAAATCATACATGGAGACGTATCCGTCTCAAGAGGACCTAACTCGATGTTCATCAGTTCAAATTCAGACAGAAATGTCATTTCATGGAATGATTTTTCGGTTGCTAAAGGCAATAGTGTAGTCTTTTCAGGAACTGACGCTACCTTCCTTAATATTGTAAAAAGTAGCAATATCTCAGTTATCGATGGCAATGTAAGCTGTATTGGTAACAATAATATCTACCTTATCAATCCTAATGGTATCAATGTTGGAATTACAGGATCTGTTAAAGCAAACAAAGTAATTTTATCAACCTCAAAACTCACTCAAGAGAATGTTGATAACTTTATTGATACAGGTGATTTTGAATTTAATAAAAAAGGCATGGGTAAGGTAAAGCTCATAGGAACTTTGCGTGCAGAAAACACCGTGATAGACGGTAGTCAGATCATAATACGTGATATTTCAAATATTAAGGTTGAAACTGGTATTTTAGATAGTCTCAAACCTCTTAAGGATGCTGTATCTATCCACAGCTCCATTAAAAGAATTGATATTGGTTCTAGTAAAAAAGTCGATCTTGAAAAAGAGCTAGGTCTTACAAAAGAAGATGGTCTTATTGATCACACTGATGAAACTGCTATTTCTACAAAAGAGGAGTTTTTAAACATAGTCTCCGATCCTTCTGGCAGATACTTTATAACAAATGACATTGATTTAGGAACTTTAAATTCAGCTATCACCGGCACTAATGACTTTTCAGGTAAGATTGACGGAGCTTTTAACTCTATTACATATAAATTAGAAGGCAAAGGTACTAATCTTGAAAAAAAAATTGGTCTGTTCTCAACTCTAAATGGGTCAACCATTGAAAACTTAAAAATTAAAAATCCATCTATCAGTGTAAGCTCTCCTGAAAACTCTACTTATATTGGAGGACTTGCTGGTGTAATTAAAAATTCGACACTAAAAAACGTTGAGGTAGATGGACTTACACTTACCTTTTCAAATCTTGAGAATAAAAAGATCTATGCTGGAGGTCTTGCAGGACTTGCCACCTATGAAGGAGCATCATCTAATTTTGAAAATGTAAGCGCAGGATTCAGTACTAAAACGCAAAAACACTTATTTACACGAGACAACTATATCTTTGGAAGTGTTTTAGGTGAATTAAAAGATGAACTGCATTTAACCGGAGCTAATTTTGGCAAAACAGATTTTTCTGATGACTACTCTTTAGGAGTGATCAATGCCATCGGTTACAGTCAGGCTACAGCCTCCATCGACAACGAGTACCAACATAATTCAGGAGAATTTATAAAAGCAGATGGCTTCTATCAGAATAGTGGCTTCTTTATCCCCTACTTTATAGATTCCGACAAAATCTTTATAACAGATAGCTTTGACAAGGTTTACAACTATGATGATCTTGTAGGTAATAACAAATACTTTAACCTCAATGATTATGTAGATCTTAGTTACAAATACGCAAACGGCATACAAAAAGAAGGAACCTGCAACCATGATTATTCTTCAAAAAATGGAGGTCAAACTTTTTACTTTGTAAAAAATGGTAATAAATCAGAGTCTGCAACTCACACCATCAGTATTGAAGGACCTATGGGAAAAATTGAGGCAGATGACAACTATGACTTAGGTTACATTGCTGATGAAGAGCCAGATCCTAGTATGGGTAAAATTGACGAAAGCGATTTGTCTTTTGACAGTGATTTTGACTGTAACTTGCTCCCAGATGAAGAGTTTGAAAAAACGCCAGAAAACGAACAAGACTTTGACAGTGCTTTTACCAACGACAATAACCCTGATGAGGATTTTGAACATACTCCTGAAAATGACAATGATTTTGACAATGCCTTTACGAATACTGATCTGCCAGATGAAGAATTTGAAAAGACAGATGAAAATGACAATGATTTTGACAACGCCTTTACGAATGCTGACCTGCCAGATGAAGAATTTGAAAAGACAGATGAAAATGACAGTGATTTTGACAACGCTTTTACGAATACTGATCTGCCAGATGAAGAATATAAAAAGACAGATGAAAACGACCACTTTTTTGATTTTAAATTTGGTGTAGACGATGAGATAGAAGACGATGCTTCATCTGAGGACAACTATTACTATGAAAGACCAAAAAAGAAACAAAAGGCCATCTCTGACATTGTAGAGAACAAAAAAGTTGTGTTTAACCAAAAGCAAAGAAGCACAAATTTAAGTTTTCAGAATAATTATCATGTAGTGGGAGATATTATTTCTAAATCTTTACTTTCTTCTTTAAGCCTTTTAGAAGAGCCTAATAGGATGTTAGCTGACAACAGTAATGACAGCGAAAAAGAAGAGGAATTATCGTAACGATAAAGGATAGCGCTGTTCACAAAATGTGCACCTTGCCTTTGACGAAAATGGTTTAAAAAATTAGAATAAAATGTTTAATTATGTGGATAATTCAACAAAAGAATTTAAGTATAATTATCCGCAGTTTTTTATATATTTTTGTCAGAGGTCAATAATGAGTCAGCTTCAGGGATTAGCATTAGTTGGCGATGTGGGCGGCACTAATGCAAGACTGTCACTAGTTAATTTAGCAGACGGCAGTTTATCAAATACAAAGGTTTATTCTTCAGTAGAAAACGAGTCTTTAGAAAAAGTTATTGTTAAATTCAGAGAAGAAACTGGCGCTAAGTTTGACTCTGCTTGTATCGCTATCGCTACTCTTTTAGATGGCGATTACATCAAGATGACCAATAACCCATGGGAATTTTCAATCTCTCAGATGAAAAAGAACCTGGGCTTAGAGAAATTAGAGTTCATCAACGACTTTACTGCTATGTCTATGAGTACTACTGCTATTCCTCTAGACAAGATGACCAAGATCGGTGGCGATAAGATCGATCCTGATGCTCCAAAAGCAATTTATGGTGCTGGTACTGGTTTAGGTGTAGGTCACTTAATCAAGGTTAACGGCAAGTGGATTGCTCTTTCATCAGAAGGCGGTCACGTTGATATTGCTGCTACCAATTCAAGACAAGATGAAATTGTAAGAGTATTACGTACTAAGTTTGATCACGTATCAGGCGAAAGATTACTTTCAGGTCAAGGCTTGGTAAACGTTTATAAGGCAATTGCTCAGTTAAACGGTCATGAGATTAAGGATGTACAGCCTTGTGATGTAACAGCAGGCGCTTTTGCAAAAGATCCATGCCCAGACTGCAAGGAAACAGTTGATGTATTCTGCTCTTTAATGGGTTCATTCGGTGGAAACTTAGCTATCGACCTATTAACTAAGGGTGGTGTTTATATTGCAGGTGGTATCGTTCCACGCTTTATAGATTACTTCAAGAACACAGACTTTAGAAAACAGTTTGAAGAAAAAGGCCGTTTCAAGGACACCTTAAAGCAGATCCCTGTATATGTAATTTCAAACGGTGATGCTGGTCTATTAGGTGCTGGTGCTTATATTCGTCAGGAATTAGGCGCAGAGCTTTAATAAACAGCTCCTTTAAAGAATTTGAGAATGGATCATGTATTACATGGTCCATTTTTTATGACCAGATTTTATATTAAAATCTCAAGAGACAACGAAGGCGCCAAAGGCGCCTTCTTTTTACTTAATCAACTTTAAAGCAATAGCTAAAAGTTAATCTAAGAAACCACGTAAACCTTGTGATCTGCATGGATGACGGAGCTTACGCAGAGCTTTAGCTTCGATCTGACGGATACGCTCACGGGTAACACCAAACTGACGACCAACCTCTTCTAGAGTATGATCTGATGGCATACCAATACCAAAACGCATACGCAGAACCTGAGCTTCTCTAGGAGGCATCTCATCTAGAACACCGTTGATAGCATTCTTTAAGCTCTCTGAAGTTGCAGCCTCAGCTGGTACTACAATTGAGCTATCCTCAATGAAATCTCCTAAATGTGAATCGTCATCATCACCAACTGGAGTCTCAAGAGAAATAGGCTCTTTTGCAATCTTCATAACCTTGCGGATCTTCTCCTCAGGTAAGCCCATCTTTGATGCTAGCTCTTCAGGTGTAGGTTCTCTACCCTTCTCCTGTAACATCTGACGAGAAATTCTATTGAGCTTATTGATTGTCTCAATCATGTGAACAGGAATACGAATAGTACGAGCCTGATCAGCAATAGATCTGGTAATAGCCTGTCTAATCCACCAAGTTGCATAAGTAGAGAACTTATAACCACGGCGGTATTCAAACTTATCTACAGCTTTCATCAGACCGATGTTGCCTTCTTGAATTAGATCCAAGAACTGCAGACCACGGTTGGTGTACTTTTTAGCAATAGAAATAACCAGACGGAGGTTAGCTTCAACCATTTCCTTCTTAGCTTTCTTTGCCATAGCATCACCCATCATGATCCTACGTGACAAGTCACGAAGACGTGCGATGTTGATACCTGAATCGTCTTCGATTTCTTTTAAAGCTTCAACGCACTTCTGAATCTCAGCTTCATAGCCCTTGAGCTTGGCTGCATATGGCTTCTTAACCTTAACAGCCTTCTCGAACCAGTCCATATTAGAAACAGTTTCTGTTTCGTTGTAATACTTCTTGAGTTCGTCAATCTTCATGCCACAACGGCCAACAGCAATCTCACGTACACGTCTGTCCTGACGCTTTACACGATCCATCATATCGTGCATCTTACGTAATAAGCTTTCTAGCTGAGAAGGTACAATCTTAAAGGTCTTAAAGATCTCTACTAATTTCTCAAGCTCTTTCTTGTACTTCTTATCAGTAGTTGATTTCTGTCTTGCTGCGGTAACCTTGTCAAACTGAACACGAAGCTCAGTAAAGCGCTTTCTGGTCTCCTCAGGATCAGGACCTGAATCGGTAGGTGAATCAGCACTATCATCAGCATCATCAAGATCGTCATCAGCATCTTCAGCCTCAGCATCTTTCTTGGAAGCTTTAGTAGCTTTCTTACCCTTCTTAGCGCTCTTCTTATCAAGCTCTATTGACTCATCTTCTTCATCTAAAGCTTCAAGCTCTTTATCAAGTTCTGCTTCTGCTTTCTCATCGATAGCGATGTCTTCGCCATCATCACTTTCCTGTGAATTAGGATCAGCAAAGCCGTTGATAATATCGCCAAGCTTAATCTCTGAGTCTGGTTCTAAGGTCTGCTCGTAACGAGAGAACAGTTCTTCCATAGCCTGTGGATACTCAACAAGACACAGCTGAACTTCATTAGTACCCTTTTCGATACGCTTTGAGATTTCAATTTCGTCTTTTCTAGTTAAAAGAGAAACGTTACCCATTTCGCGCATATACATACGAACAGGATCAGTTGTTCTGCCGATGTCAACTGAACTATCCAGCTGGTTTGCTACAATCTCAACATCCTCTGAGTCAGTCTGAGAGTTGCCGTTTAAAAGAATATCATCAGCCTCAGGAGGGGTTTCACAAACATTGATACCCATATCAATGAATGTTTGAATGAAAACAGACAGCTGATCGCCACTGATAATATCAGGTGGAATTAAATCATTGATTTCATCAATGGTCAGATAGCCCTGATCTTTTCCTTTTGCAATTAACTGTTTAAATTCTGTACTTGCTGAATTGTTATCCATTATTATAATTTTCCTAGACGCTGCAGTCGTAACAAACGCAAATGGGTAAGAGATTAACTCTTGCCCATTCAACTAAATATTTATAGGTTATGAATACCAAAAAAGCAAAAAAATTATTAAAAAATTTTTCTCTTTTTTAGTCTAACTCAACGTCATCAGGGAATGATGCGTTATGGTAAACGTTCTGAACATCATCAAGATCTTCTAAAGCGTCGATCATGCGCATGCACTTAGCTGCATTGTCTGCATCTAATTCTGCTTCTGTAGATGGAACCATTGAAACTTCAGCGTTTGTAGGTTTGATACCCTTAGCTTCGAATGCTTCTACAACATCAGCGAAAGCCTCTGGAGCGGTGTAAACATCGATTGAACCATCATCATTGGTTACGATATCATCAGCACCAGCCTCAAGACCGATTTCCATAGCCTGCTCTTCATCGATTGGCATCTTACCGTCTTCGTCCTGAGCAAAGCTGATTACGCCCTTCTTGGTGAATAAGTAGCCTACAGAACCTGTAGTACCTAAGTTACCACCAAACTTGGTGAATGCGTGACGAACATCTGAAGCGGTACGATTGTGGTTATCAGTCATGCACTCAACCATAACTGCAACGCCACCTACACCGTAACCTTCGTAAGTGATATTCTCTAAGTCAGCACCGTCACCGCCACCAACACCACGCTCGATAGCGCGCTTGATGGTATCACGAGTCATGTTCTGAGCTAGAGCTGCAACAACTGCTGAACGCAGACGTGGGTTGCTTGACTCATCACCGCCACCCATACGAGCAGCAGTTGTAATTTCACGAATTAATTTGGTAAATACCTTACCACGTTTTGCGTCCTGGGCTGCTTTACGGAAACGGATATTAGCCCATTTTGAATGACCTGACATTTTTATCTCCTAAATGAACGCACTGCGTTATTTTTCAAAATCTGTTACAGAAATTGCAAGATCTCTTAAAGCATCTTCACTTGCAACGTTTGGTGCATCAGTCATTAGACATGCTGCAGCTGTTGTCTTAGGGAAGGCAATAACATCACGGATGTTATCGGTACCTGTTAACAGCATAGTTACACGGTCAAGACCGAATGCAAGACCTGCATGTGGAGGAGCACCAAATGATAGAGCGTCTAATAAGAAGCCAAACTTCTCACGAGCCTCTTCTTTAGAAATGCCTAAAACAGTAAATACTGCGTTCTGCATGTTCTCATCATAAATACGAACTGAACCGCCACCTGACTCATAACCGTTGATTACAAGATCATAAGCATCAGCATAAACTGACATAGGATCAGCAATTAACTGCTCTGGAGTTACATCCTTTGGAGCGGTAAATGGGTGGTGCATAGCGGTAAGACCAGCTTCCTCTGTCATTTCGAACATTGGGAAGTCAACAACCCATAGAGCTTTGTAGCCATCAGCTACTAAGTTCATATCTCTTGCTGCCTTAATACGCAGTGAACCGATTGCTGTTGCAGTCTTTACTCTCTTACCACAGCAGATGAAGACGATATCACCAGTCTTAGCTTCAGATAGTTTTACTAAATCTAAATGCTCCTGCTCTGATACATGCTTGCCAATTGATGACTTAAGACCTTCAGCACCAGCATTTAAGTCGTTTACCTTGATGTAGATAAGACCTGAAGCACCTAACTTCTTAACATAGTCTGTATACTCATCAATCTTCTTACGAGTTAAAGCTGCGCCACCTGGTAGAGCAAAAGCAATTACCCTGCTGTCTTTGTCATTAGCAGGCTCTGATAAAACCTTAAACTCTGAGTTTACAACAGCCTTATCAACTAGCTTTAATTCAAATGGAATTCTTAAATCAGGCTTGTCTGAACCGAATCTGTCCATTGCCTCTTCCCATTTCATAACAGGAAGTTTACCTAAATCTACATTCTTAATGCTCTTGAACAGCTCACGCATCATCTCTTCCATGATGTCACGAACGTCCTGAGAGGTCATGAATGAGGTCTCAACATCGATCTGAGTAAACTCAGGCTGTCTGTCAGCTCTTAAATCCTCATCACGGAAGCACTTTACGATCTGATAATAACGGTCGTAACCTGCAATCATTAACAGCTGCTTGAATAGCTGTGGTGACTGAGGAAGAGCATAGAATTTACCATGATGAATACGAGATGGAACCAAGTAATCACGAGCACCTTCTGGGGTAGCTTTAGTTAACATTGGAGTTTCGATATCTAAGAAACCATTCTCGTCTAAGAAATGTCTTACAAAGTGAGTGATCTTTGCTCTGGTTACTAACTTCTCAACCATCTCTGGGCGACGTAAATCAAGATATCTGTATCTTAAACGAAGCTCTTCAGAGTTATCCTGATTGAAGTCTAATGGCAGAACACCAGCTTTATTGAATACTTTAAGCTCGGTAGCGTAAACTTCGATTTCGCCTGTTGCCATCTTCTTGTTAATCTGGTCATCAGGACGAGCCTTTACAGTACCTTTTACACAGATGCAGTACTCATTTCTTAAAGTAGATGCTAGAGCATGAACCTTCTCGTTATCAGGCTCGAATACTACCTGAACAATACCGGTTCTATCTCTTAAATCGATAAAAATCAGACCACCAAGATCACGTCTACGGTTAACCCAACCGCATAAAGTAACCTCGCTGTCTTTATTGGTTAAATTTACATTACCACAGTAAATTGAACGCATTGACATAAAAAAGCCTCTTTTATTTAGGGCATCAATAGCTTTCTGTGTAAAATCCCTATGATGAAAATTCATCGACATTTATCTCATCGACATTTTCATCATATTTATTGCACACAAAATCGTTTCCCTTTCATTAGAAAGGAAAATCAACATTGATTACTTGTCTTAAAAATGCGTACATTATATGAAATTTGCTTTTTGTAGGCAATATAAAAACACTTTTACAAGCGCAAGAACTCTGTTACACAAAGGCTTTTTATAACTTTTACAACTGAGCATAAAAGCTTTGATGCACCATTTTGATCTGTGTTATGTTACACCTGTCTTTTGTCTTCTTTTAAAGAACTAGTACTACTCACTGACAAAGGCTTCTCTTTACCAATAATCTTTACCAATTCTTAACAATTCTCTTTTCCTAAATTTACATACATTGTTCATGATCACTCTTATATACAAGTTGCGTTCACTGCTAGCTCACTTACAGCTAGCTCACATACGGCTAATACACTCACGCTTGCATATTCATAAAGCTCTTTTACATAAGTTTTGAATATACAAAGAAATGAGTAAGTCAGTGGACTGAAATTTATAACTGAAAATTATAACTGAGAATTATAAAGAGTTAGTGCCCGTGTTCTTGTCATGACCTAACCTAGGGAGATTATCGATGCAAATTCGCCTATGTAATATTAAAAAGTCCTTTGACCATAAAGAGATCATAAAAGGCATTTCTCTTACGATAGATTCAGGTAAACTCACCACTCTTTTAGGTCCATCAGGTTGTGGTAAGACTACCCTTTTACGCATGATTGCAGGTCTTGAAATACCTGATGAAGGCGAAATCTATTTAGGCGATAAGTGTGTCTTCTCATCTTCGCAAAAGATCTTTGTAAAACCTGAAAAAAGACATTTAGGTTATGTCTTTCAGGACTTTGCTCTCTGGCCACATCTGACTGTATTTGAGAATGTAGCTTTTGGCTTGCGAGCCTTAAAAAAGAAAAAGAACCTAAAAGAAAAGGTAATGAAGGCTTTAAGAGCTGTTGAGCTTGAGGATTTTGCCTTTAGATATCCAGGTAGTCTTTCAGGCGGTCAGCAACAGCGTGTTGCCTTTGCTAGAGCCATCGTAATTGAGCCTGAATGCATTCTCTTTGATGAGGCTCTGTCAGCTTTAGACAGCTCACTGCGTAAAAGCATGCGAACAGAACTTACAGCTCTTATCTCAAGTTTAGGTATTACCGCTATCTTTGTAACTCATGATCAAACTGAAGCTATGTCTATGAGCCATAAGATAGCTGTTTTAAACAAAGGCTCGGTAGAGCAATACGACACTCCTGAGAATATCTATTCAAAACCTACTACACACTTTGTAGCCAAGTTTGTAGGTCTTTCAAACTGGATAAGTCAAAACACCATGTTCAGACCAGAAAAGGCAAGTTTAGAAAAACAAGCAGACTGTGTTGATTTTGACTGTGAGGTAACCTCATTAGAGTTTTTAGGTAGTTCTTATGAAGCTCACTTTAAACACGGTGAGAGCAACTGGTGTATTCCTACAGCTAAAAACTTACCTGTAGGTAAGAACCTAAAGATCTTTGTAAAAAACGAGAACATTATCAGAGTGTAGGTCATATAGACGAACTTTACTTTATATGATTTACACCTTTAAAACGATTTGATCTTTTAGCTTTAATTTACATAACTTTTAACTTACATAACTTATAACAAGTTAGGAAAAAATCATGAATAAACTAGTAAAAACCGCTATTGCAGCTTTATTTGCTGTCACCTTGCAATGTCAGGCACAGGACAAACTCTCAGGTGAACTTACTGTGTATATGCCATCTCCAGCTAAACTTGCAGATAAATTAGCAAGTGAATTTAAAAACGATACAGGAGTTGACGTAAAGGTATTCCAAGGCACCACAGGAGAAATTCTAGCTAGACTTGAAGCCGAAAAGTCTAATCCTGTAGCTGATGTTGTAATTCTAGCATCATGGTCTGACGGTCTTTTACTAAAAGAGCAAGGTGTTTTAGAGAGCTATGACCTGCCTTTAAAAGACAAAGTTGTCGACGGCTTTATTGATAAAGATCATGAGCTTTTTGGCTCAAGTGCTTCAGCTGTAGGTGTTATCTATAACAAGACTATCATCGACAACTTAAATGCTGACTGGAACGAGTTAGCTTCTGACAAATACAAAGATCAAACAGCCATGCCAGATCCTGAGAAATCTGGAGCTTGTAAAGATTTCTTAGCAGGCTTTGTTGCTCAAAACGGTATGGATACCTTAGAGAAACTTGCTAAAAACGGTATGGTAATTCCAGGTGCTAATAAAGCTGCACTTGAAGCTGTAACTACAGGTGAGGTTGCTATCTTAGTAGCAGGTGTTGACTACAATGCCTACTCTTCAATGAAGAAAGGTGAGCCTTTAGGCTTTTACTACCCACAGGGTGGCACCATCATCAATCCACGTCCAGCGATGATCCTAAAGAGTGCTCCTGATAAGAAGAATGCTAAAGCCTTTGTAAACTTCTTATTCTCAGATAAAGCACAAAATCTTGTAAAAGATGCTTTCTTAATTCCAGGACGAAAAGACATTAAATCAGATAAGAGAAGCAATCTTGAAGATATACCTACAATCAAAGCTGATTGGGAAAAGATGACCAAGATAGCTTCAAAGACAGCAGCAGATGTTAATAAACTCTGCAAATAACTAAATGCTCAATATTGTAAGCATATATGTAACTTTGACACAAAAACTTAAACGAACTTAACTTTTAATGGATCTTCTAAACTTTTGTAAGAGTAACATCAGAATTATCTCTCTGTATGTTGCTCTTTTTGTTTTGATACTCTTACCTCTGTATTGTGTGTTTGAGTATTCAATTTTATCAGACGGTCACTTTTCATTAGATACAGCCATCAACACAATTGCTGACAGTGAAAATACCACAATGATTTTAAATTCACTAATACTGGCTGTTGGAGTAGTGATCCTCACTACTATTATCGCAACTCCCTTAGCTTATCTTTTCTCAAGAACCTCTTTTGCAAGACACGGTATTTTTGATGTCATATTTTTAGTGCCATTCATGACACCACCTTATATTGCATCAATGGGATGGATCTTATTCATGCAAAAAAGAGGGCTTCTAGAACAGCTGTTTCCTGCTACAAAGATCTTTAATCAGTACTTCTTTTCAATCTTTGGCTTAATTGTGGTGATGAGTCTGCATATCTTCCCGTTCATGGTTATGATCTTAAAGAATGCTATGCTCAACATTCCTCAAAGCCTTGAAGAATCAGGCGCTGTATTTGGAGCTTCTTTCATAAAAAGGATCCGCAAGACCTTTTTACCTCTGA
>OMZC01000114.1 GCA_900315395.1 uncultured Gammaproteobacteria bacterium | reverse complement strand
GAATCACAGTTTGGAAAGATCCACTATGAGATCCCACATTTTTCTGTACTGAACCTTTAAAAAAGCCATAAATGAGCTATACCTTAGATTATCAGCTCAGCTAAAGTCACACTTACAAGACAGGCACATGTAAGACCGATAAGTCTAGTGAGCATAAAAGAGTGGTTTAAATAGTATTTTCCAATCTTTGTGTGGCGTCTGAGATATCAAAGTTTAAAGTTGCAATATCTGAAGGGTAATTAGGAATAAAGAAGTAAGCATAAGTATCAGGCATTAAACCAATTAGAATTGGACCTAGCAGACCGATTGCTGCTGCAACTGGTATTAAGATTTTAGCAGTTGCTGACTGTTAGTTTACTGCGATTGATACTAAAGACAGAATCTTTTTCAAGATCTTTACCTCTAAAGTTAGAGTATAAAGACAGTAAGAACACACCTACTAAGGTAGCAGGGATGTTTACAAGTAAGATCTTAAATAAGGTCAAATCCTCAAGTCCGGGGAGCTGCAGCACATCTTTACCCAAATAACAGGATACTACAGCTGAAATAGGGGATGCTACAAGTCACATTTGAGAGACATCAGAAGCTGCTGTCATCGGTCTTTCATGACGAATTTTATTCTTTAGCGCAATATCTCCAATGATAGGCATGATGGTATATACAGCAAGGTCTATACCCAACATTAAGGTTAAAGTATAGGTAACCATTGCTCCAAAGAAAGTGATCTTTTTAGGATCTTTATGTAACATACGCTCTGCGTACTGCAACATACACTTAAGACCGCCTGAAGCTTCTAAGATAGAAGCACAGCTTACAACTGCGATGATGATAAGCATTACATCAACTGAGGGGAGGTAGGAGGCATTCTTAATACAAATACTTCAATACATAAGCCTACGCCTGAGACTACACACAGTCCCATACCGTCAAATCTGCTACCAATATGTAAGGTAGCAATTAAAAATATAAATTCCTCTATGAGCATTTAATCAATTTTCTCAAAATTTTCAATTTTTCACAAAATGACACGGAAATATATACAAATCTTCGAAAATTGACAAAAAAAGCCCCAAAATAATCAATTTTGGGGCATTTTGAACTTAATTATTTAGAGGAGTAAATCTATTAGATTACACCCTGAGCAATCATTGCATCAGCTACTTTACGGAAGCCAGCGATGTTAGCACCTAATACTAGGTTGCCTTCAACACCGAACTCACGAGCGGTATCAGCAACGTTTTTGTATAGGTTGGTCATAATGGTGTGTAACTTCTGATCTACTTCCTCGAAGGTCCAAGCAGTCATACCAGCGTTCTGCTCCATCTCTAACTGAGAAGTAGCAACACCACCTGCGTTAGCAGCCTTTGCAGGACCGTAAGCAATCTTAGCCTTTAAGAACTGCTCGATAGCACCTAAGGTTGAAGGCATGTTAGCACCTTCTGCTACAACCTTACAGCCGTTAGCTAATAGGGTCTTAGCATCTTCCTCATTTAACTCGTTCTGAGTTGCGCAAGGGAAAGCACAATCTACGTTGTAAGTCCAAACCTGGTGTTTGCCTGCTGGGTACTTGTCAACTGGAGTGTACTGAGCTGTTGGAACTAACTCTGCATAACGGGTTAAACGAGCACGCTCAACTTCCTTAACCTGCTTTAATACGTCTACCTTGATGCCGTTTGGATCATAGATAGTACCGTTAGAATCTGATACGGTAACAGGAGTTGCACCTAACTGGATTAACTTCTCGCAGCAGTAGATAGCTACGTTACCTGAACCTGATACAGCGCACTTCTTGCCCTTTAATGAATCGCCACGATCCTTTAACATAGCATCAGTGAAGTAAACGGTACCGTAACCTGTAGCCTCTGTACGTGCTAAAGAACCGCCGTAGGTTAAACCTTTACCAGTTAAAACACCCTCATAACGAGTGGTTAAACGCTTGTAAGCGCCATACATGTAACCGATCTCACGACCACCAGTACCGATATCACCAGCAGGAACGTCGATAGTAGCACCAATGTAACGGTGTAACTGGATCATGAAAGCCTGGCAGAAACGCATGATTTCAGTCTCTGACTTGCCCTTAGGATCGAAATCAGAACCACCCTTTGCACCACCGATAGGGGTACCAGTTAATGAGTTCTTTAAGATCTGCTCTAAACCTAAGAACTTTAATACGCCTTCATTTACTGTTGGGTGCAAACGGATACCACCCTTGTAAGGACCAATTGCTGAATTGAACTGTACACGATAGCCCTTGTTAACCTGAACTTCGCCCTTATCGTCAACCCACTCAATACGGAAAGAAATAGTTCTCTCAGGCTCAGTCATACGCTCTAAGATCTTGTACTTCTCATACTTAGGCTCTTTATCTACTACAGGCTGTAATGTGTTTAAGATTTCCTCAGCTGCCTGTAAGAATTCTGGCTGGTATGGATACTTAGCTTTTAAAGAGTCTAATACTCTCTGTGTGTATGACATTTAATGTCTCCTGTTTACCTGTTGATAAAATCGTTTTACCGGTCTTAGGACCGATAAGAAAAGTTTGTTTTAATTTGTTGAAATTAAATTTACAATTCTTAATTTTAGCTTGCAATACCAAATTGAATATTCACATATTTGGTGCAGATCTGATTTAAAACAGTGCACATTGTTAGTGAAAACTATGTAAATACAATGTAACTTATTATCAAATAAGAAAAAAATTTGTGACGAAACCATAACTTTATATGCAATTTTAAAGGGCATTTTTCAAAATTGACTTTAGTAAAATAAATTAAGATCAAGTAGTTAATAGAATATTTAAGAAATGAGAACTGTGATTTAATTTAGTGCACTAAAATTATATTATTTAAAGTTAAATGTAATTAAATTTCCCTTAAACAGTGCATTAGTAAATTAAAGAGGAGGGATAAAAAAGTATGGATAAAAAAAGCCTCCTATTTGTATAGGAGGCAACTACCAACAGGCAAATGTTTAGTGACTAATTTCCTTTTAAGAAATCGTCAACTGCAGCAGCACATTGTCTACCTTCTGCGATGGCGTAGACAACTAGTGACTGGCCCTTTCTGCCATCACCTGCTGCGAATACTTTCTTGTTTGAGGTTTGATATGCACTCTCACCTTGAACTTCAGCTTTGATATTGCCGCGTTTGTCTGTCTCTAATGCAAACTCTTTAATTAAAGCAGATGAAGGATGTGAGTACCCCATAGCAATCAGGACTACGTCAGCTTTAATCTTGCTTTCAGTACCCTTGATACCCTCAAAGTGGCGACCTTCACCCCACTTTACTTTCTCGGTTACAACAGCTTCTAGCTTATCTTTACCTTCAAAAGCGGTGGTGTTAGTTGAGAATAATCTTGTGCAACCTTCTTCATGTGAAGTAGAAGTACGCTTGATCTTTCTCCAATCAGGCCATGCCATGGTTAAATCAACACTCTCTGGTAACTCGTCATGGTAATCTAACTGGGTTACTGAGGCTGCACCTTTACGGATTGAAACACCGATACAGTCTGATGCAGTTTCACCACCACCGATTACCACAACATTCTTACCACGAACATCAATAGGATTCTCGCAGTCACCATTGTTCTCACGGTTCTGAGCGATTAAGAAATCTAAAGCAAAGTAGATGCCCTTTAAATCACGACCAGGTAATCTTAAATCACGTGGAGCCTCAGAGCCTGGAGCTAGAACGATAGCGTCATAGTTATCTAATAACTCCTGACCACGAACTTCATTTAATGAGTCGTTATGAACACCGTGCTCTAAGTTCTTGATAGCACCGACGATAGTTGAGGTCTTAAAGGTAATGCCTTCCTGCTCTAACTGAGAAATTCTTCTGTCTAGAATTTCTTTTGGCAGCTTGAAATCAGGAATACCGTAGCGTAACAGACCACCAATCTTGTTCATCTTTTCAACTACAGTTACAGTGTGACCAAAACGGTTTAACTGCTGAGCTGCAGCTAGGGCTGCTGGACCTGAACCTACTACACATACTTTTTTACCTGAACGGTGCTCAGTGATAACAGGTTTTACCAGACCATGCTCAAAAGCGTATTCAGCAATCTTTCTTTCAACAGACTTAATGCCTACAGCTTTACGGTGAATACCTAAGGTACAACCCTCTTCACACAGAGCAGGGCAGATACGACCTGTGATCTCTGGGAAGTTATTGGTAGCTGACAGTACGTTGTAAGCCTTGTTCATCTGCTCTTCAGATACAAACTCGTTAAAGTCAGGTGAATCATTGTGTAATGGGCACTCATGCATACAGAATGGAATACCGCAGTCCATGCAACGACCAGCCTGAATTTTAGCCTGCTCGTCAGTTAAGGTACCGTAGATTTCACAGAAGCTCTTTACACGCTCTTCAACTGGAACATGAGGCTGTTCGATACGCTCAAATTCAATAAATCCTCTTAAAAAGCCCATCTTAGTGTGCCTCCTTCATTGCGTTTAATGCGTTGAAGTATTCAACAGGGAATACCTTGACGAAGTGTTGCAGTTCAACATCGAAGTTTTCTAAGATCTTCTTGGCAACCTTACTTGATGTCATATTCAAGTGACGTGTTAACAGAGTCTTTAGAACCTCTTCGTCTGATTTTCCCTGATGCAGAGGAATTGCAGGATCGGCCTTGTTTGCCTTAACCACATTGCTTACGTTAAATGCACCCTTGGCAAGGCGTGATCTGAAGGTACCGTCCTTATCGTAAACGTAAGCCATACCACCTGACATACCGGCAGCAAAGTTTCTACCAGTAGTTCCTAAGACTACGACTGTACCACCTGTCATATATTCACAACCGTGGTCACCGCAACCTTCGGTTACAGCATCAGCGCCAGAGTTTCTTACCGCAAAACGTTCTCCGCAAACTCCGCTAAAGTAAGCTTCACCAGATGTAGCACCGTATAAGCAGGTGTTACCACCGATGATGTTCTGTTGAGGATCACCATCAAAAGCTGCACTCTCATGAACTGCGATGATACCGCCTGACATGCCTTTACCAACATAGTCGTTAGCAAGACCTGACAGATTTAAAGTAACACCCTTTTCAAGGAAAGCACCAAATGACTGACCTGCTGTACCTGATAACTTAAAGGTTACAAAGTTGTCTGGTAGCTTCTTCTTTAGAGATGCAATTAAGCCAGAGGTATAAGTACCAACTGAACGGTTTACGTTAACAACAGGTGACTCAATAGTAATTGGCTTGTTCTCTTCAATAGCCTTTAGAACTTTAGCTTCAAACTTCTTATCTAGAGCCTTATCAATCTCATGCTGCTGAGCGATTGCATGGTGAGCAACCTCATTAGCAAAAGCAGGATCTTTAAAGAAAATTCTCTCAAAGCTTAAGTTTCTAGCTTTAGCAAATTCGCTGTCTGATACCTTAGTTAGAAGTTCAGCATGACCGATTAAGTCTTCAAACTTCTTAAAGCCAAGTTCAGCCATGATCTCACGTACTTCACGAGCTACATAATGGAAGTAATTCTCAAGTTGCTCAGGAGTACCGATGAACTGTTTACGTAGTTCAGGATCTTGAGTTGCAATACCAGTAGGACAGGTGTTCTTCTGGCACTTTCTCATGATGGTACAACCCATACATACTAGTGGAGCAGTACCGAAACCGAACTCATCAGCACCTAACAGAGCACCGATGATAACGTCACGACCGGTCTTAATCTGACCATCAACCTGTAAGGTTACACGTGAACGTAACTTGTTCATAACCAAGGTCTGCTGTACGTCAGCTAGACCAATTTCCCATGCAGAACCAGCATGTTTTACAGATGAAGCAGGAGCTGCACCTGTACCACCATCGTGACCAGAGATTACGATATGGTCTGCCTTACACTTTGCAACACCAGCTGCAACAGTGCCGATACCAACTTCAGATACCAGTTTTACTGAGATGTCTGCCTTGGTGTTAGCAAGTTTCAGATCGAAAATCAGCTGAGCTAGATCCTCAATTGAGTAAATATCGTGGTGTGGTGGAGGAGAAATCAAACCAATACCAGGTAATGAGTGACGTAGTTTACCAATGTACTTTGATACCTTGTGACCAGGTAACTGACCACCTTCACCAGGTTTTGCACCCTGAGCTAACTTAATCTGAATTAAATCAGCGGTTGACAGATAATCGGTGGTTACACCAAAACGACCAGATGCTACCTGCTTGGTACGTGAACGTAATGAATCGCCCTTGTGTAGAGGAATGTCAACTACTACATCATCACCTAAGATTGCCTTAGTAGAGGTCTCTTTATCGATGATGCCATCACGGCGAGGATCTTCACCACCTTCACCTGAGTTTGACATCGCACCTAATCTGTTCATGGCGATAGCCATGGTGGTGTGAGCTTCAGTTGAAATAGCACCCATAGACATAGCAGAGCAGGCAAAGCGGTGGATGATGCTCTCTTCGCTTTCAACTTCGCTAATATCGATAGGATTGGTCTTCTTGAACTTGAATAAACCACGGATGGTCATCAAACGCTTTGACTGATCGTTGATGATCTGTGCATACTTCTTGTACTCATCATATGAGCCAGAACGAACAGCTCTTTGCAGGTGAACTACCGCATCAGGAGTCCACATATGCTCTTCACCGTCATATCTCCAGTTCAGATCGCCACCCTGTAACAGTGATGGATCTTTTAACTCAATCTTTCTGAAGGCTGCTTTGTGAGTTTCTACTGCTTCTTGAGCAATATCAAACAGACCTACACCTTCGATTGGGCTTGGAGTATTGGTAAAGTACTTATCAACAAATTCTGAGGATAGACCTACAGCTTCAAAGATCTGGGCACCGATGTATGACATGTAAGTACAGATACCCATCTTAGCCATAGTCTTGTAAAGACCCTTATCAATAGCATGGATGTAGTTATCCTGATATTGTTTAGCTGTCTTTGCGTCGGTTGCTAATTCTGATACTACACGAAATGCTACATATGGGTGGATAGCTTCAGCACCGTAACCGCCTAAGAGCGCAAAGTGATGAACGGTACGAGCAGAACCTGTTTCAACAACTAAGCCAGTGCTTGTACGTAAGCCGTTTTCAACTAAGCATAAGTGAACAGCTGAGGTTGCAAGTAATGCTGGAATTGCTAATCTGTCAGCAGCTACTTTTCTATCAGAAATGATGAGGATATTGTGACCTGTCTTTACAGCATCGATAGCAGCAGCTCTAATAGAAGCTAATCTTGCTTCGATACCATCTTTACCCCATGAAAGAGGGTAGGTGATATCAAGTTCTTTAGAACGGAACTTGTTATCGGTAAACTTGCTGATGTTACGGATCTTTTCCATTTCAACAGCATCTAAAATAGGCTGCTGAACCTCCAATCTTACAGGAGGGTTGTTATCCATAATATTCAGAAGATCAGGACGAGGACCGATGAATGATACTAGTGAGGTTACCATCTCCTCACGAATAGGATCGATAGCTGGGTTTGTAACCTGAGCAAAGAGCTGACGGAAATAGTCATATAAGCTCTTAGGTCGGTTTGATAAAACAGCTAAAGGAGCATCATTACCCATTGAAAGAACAGGCTCTTGACCATTTACAGCCTTAGGCTTTAATAATCTTTCAACGTCCTCACGGGTGTAACCGAATACGCCCATTAGAGCTTTGGTATTTAAGTTTAAACCTACAGTTGAGGTTTCATCTTTAATATCGGTTAACTTGATACGAACCTTGTCTGTCCACTCCTGATAAGGACGTAAAGTAGCTAAGCTTAGCTTGATTTCCTTATCATCGATGATACGACCCTGTTCAGTATCGATTAAAAGCATACGACCAGGTTCTAGTCTCCAGTGACGAGCAATTCTGCTCTCGTCAATCTTTAGAGTACCTTCTTCTGAAGCTAGAATTACTAAATCGTCTTTAGTTACGATGTAGCGGGCAGGACGCAGACCGTTTCTGTCTAATGTTGCACCGATCTGACGACCATCAGTAAAGGCAACAGCAGCAGGACCGTCCCATGGCTCCATCATAGCAGCATAGTATTCATAGAAAGCTCTGAGTTTTGGATCCATCAGAGCATCTTTTTCCCATGCTGAAGGGATCATCATCATTGCAGCTTGAGCTAATGAGTAACCAGACATAGTTAGTAGCTCAAATACGTTATCAAATGAAGCTGAATCTGACTGACCCTGGAAGATTAAAGGCCATAATTTCTCTAAATCTTTACCAAATACAGGTGAAGAAATGTTCTTTTCACGAGCCTTAATCCAGTTAAAGTTACCACGTAAGGTGTTAATTTCACCGTTGTGGGCAATCATTCTGAATGGGTGAGCTAATGACCACTGAGGGAAGGTATTAGTTGAGAAACGCTGGTGGATTAGAGCAATAGCACTGGTGCAGCGGCTATCGTTTAGATCACGGTAATATTCACCAACCTGATTTGCTAATAACTGACCTTTATAAACAATGGTACGAGCTGAGAATGATGGAATATAGAATTCTTTGCAGTGTTTTAATTTAAGGTTTGCAATCGCAATTGAAGCTGACTTACGGATGATGTACAGCTTACGCTCTAGAGCGTCTGTTACTAAGACGTCTGGAGAGTGACCTACGAAAATCTGTCTAATTACAGGCTCTTTTTCGCGAACAACAGGGGACATTGGGATAGTTTCATTTAGAGGAACATCTCTCCAACCTAAGATAATCTGTCCTTCTGCTAAAATTGCGCGTTCAATTTCTTCTTGGCAAGCGTGTCTTGATGCTTCCTCACGTGGTAGGAAAATCATACCTACACCGTATTCACCAGGAGGAGGAAGTTTTACGCCCTGAGTCATCATATCGTCACGGAAGATCTGATCAGGGATCTGAATCAAAATGCCGGCACCATCGCCCTGCAGTGGATCTGCACCTACTGCTCCGCGGTGAGTCAGGTTCTTTAGGACTTCTAGTCCCTGACTTACGATGCTGTGGCTTTTTTGACCTTTGATGTGAGCAATGAAACCGACACCGCATGCGTCGTGTTCATTTTCACTTCTGTATAAGCCAGAATTAGTCATTTATGTGTCACCTTTTGCGAGTGGTATATATACAATAAGGGCCCTACACGGGCCCTTTTTTGAAAACTTTTACAGTTTTCTTATTATTATCACCCCATTTTTGATGGGGTGTTTTTAACCCATTTCGTTAAATTATAGGCTGTAGTACAGCTCGAACTCTGCAGGATGTGGAGTTGAACGTACGCGGGTATCTTCAGCAGCCTTTAACTCGATGTAAGCGTTGATCATATCCTCAGAGAATACGCCGCCTGCAGTTAAGTAGTCGTGGTCAGCCTGTAAAGCCTTTAGAGCCTCATCTAAAGAACCGCAAACCTGTGGGATGTTAGCTGCTTCCTCAGGTGGTAAGTCGTATAGGTTCTTATCCATAGCCTCACCTGGGTCTAACTTGTTTAAGATACCGTCAAGGCCAGCCATTAACATTGCAGAGAATGCTAAGTATGGGTTTGCCATACAATCTGGGAAACGTACCTCAATATGAGCAGTCTTAGGATTGATTGCATATGGAATACGGATTGAAGCTGAACGGTTAGCAGCTGAGTAAGCTAACATTAAAGGAGCCTCGAAACCTGGAACCAAACGCTTGTATGAGTTGGTTGATGGGTTTGTGAAAGCATTTAATGACTTAGCGTGCTTGATGATACCACCGATGTACCATAAAGCTTCCTGTGATAGACCGCCGTATAAGTTACCAGCGAAGATGTTCTTGCCATCTTTACCGATTGACTGGTGGCAGTGCATACCTGAACCATTGTCTCCGTAAATTGGCTTTGGCATGAAGGTAGCTGTCTTACCATACTGGTTTGCTACGTTCTGTACAACATACTTGTAAATCTGAACCTCATCAGCCTTCTTGGTTAATGAGTTAAACTCAGTAGCGATTTCGTTCTGACCTGCAGTTGCAACTTCGTGGTGGTGAGCTTCGATAACTAAGCCCATTTCCTGCATTACTTTACACATAGCTGAACGAATGTCCTGTGATGAATCTACAGGAGGAACTGGGAAGTAACCACCTTTAACTGCTGGACGATAGCCTTTGTTACCGCCTTCGTACTCAGTAGCTGAGTTCCAAGCAGCTTCGATATCATCGATAGCTACGAATGAACCTGAAATATCAGACTTGAAACGAACATCATCAAATAAGAAGAATTCTGGCTCTGGACCAAAGAATGCCTTGTCACCGACACCAGTTGACTTTAAGTAATCCTCAGCGCGCTTTGCAACTGAACGTGGGTCACGGTCATAACCAGTTAAGGTCTGTGGCTCTAAGATATCGCAACGAACGATAATGGTTGGATCGGCATAGAAAGGATCTAACATAACGGTGGTGATATCAGGCATTAAGATCATGTCTGACTTATCAATACCACGCCAGCCTGCGATTGAAGAACCGTCAAACATCTTGCCCTGCTCGAAGAATTTCTCATCGATGCAAGAAATAGGTAGAGAAATATGCTGCTCTTTACCTTTAGTGTCAGTAAATCTTAAATCAGCAAAAACAACGTCGTTATCTTCGATGAGTTTTTTTACTTCACTGTAATCCTTGATTGCCATTTAGGTGCTCCTAATTTTTCAATTGATGGGGTATTACGTACCCGTTCTTTAATGTCTGAGTAAATTTTCGTGGTTATAGTGAACTCTGTCAAAGCATATTTGTACTGGCACTAAAACTACACGTCATATTTTACTATATGTTGCATAATGGTGCGATACCTAAAAAATACTGATAAAACATGAAGATAGAATAAAGATCTTAAGTGTAGTAAAGAAAATTGAAGTAAAGTTTATTTTTCAAAGAAATCATAAAATAATTATTTAATTGATTTTTAAAGAGAATTTGAAAACAACAGGAAATTTGTTAAAAAAGTGCATTGCACACTTTTAGAGCGTGAATTTTGACAATTAATGCATTTTTTTGTGGCATTTGGATACTGTATTTTGTTTTTATTCTTAAGACTGTGTTAGGAAAATTTGTTCCTTTGATGTTTATTTTGAGAGTTTTATTTTGGGGCTCTTAGGGAAAGATTTTAGCTTTATGAGTCTTTACCTAGATTTTCTATCTAGGCTTCTATGTTTGTTTGATTGTTTGTTTTGATATGTTTTGAAATTTGATTTTTAGTTACCTTATCTAAGTGTTTTCTACACTCAATAGGTATTAAAGTTATTAGAGGAACTTGATGCTCTTACGGATGGTTTCCATAGTATTCTGAGCTTTCTTACTATCAGTGCTGCTAGAAATGCTGATATGAGCCATGCTGTTTTTTAAAGGAACATGGTATTGAGTTACCTCAGTGATGTTATTTAAGTTTGTCTGAGTTCTTAAGAACTTAAAGCAAATTCCAATCTTTCCTGCAATAAAGGCGTTGTAAACATCAATACTGCCAATGATCTTGTAGCCTTCAGCCTCATAGTTCTGTTTCATTTCAATGAGGTATTCAGCGCACATCTCTTCTAATTCGCGGTTCAAAGAATCTGAACCAATGCTATAGAGCTTGTTTAACAGAGATGTTTGAGTGAAATCGTCAGCATAGATTGGTTCAAAGGTTACTTTAGCTCCGATCCATGACTTATTGTGGTACTGGTTGTCTGTTTCTAATGAGTCTAAATAGTGCCACTTGTAGCTGAGATTGCCATTCTAGCCACGAAGAAGTGTTTTTTAGGATCATATACTTTGAAATATCCAGGTACAGCTAGACTCAGTTTGTTATCAACATTGATTCTAACTGAAATGTTCTGGTTCTCTACACGAGTGAGTTCATCTGTATAGACGCCTGCACTGTTGTTAGAGCTTTGAGATTCTGAAGTAGCATGATTTTCTGCAGCTTCCGTTCCTTGTGTGAAAGCTGTGCTTATACATAAGGTGAATAATAAAGGTATAATTTTGTTCATTATGTCAAACTTATTAGAGGCTACCAAGGGATGAGATCTTGAAAACGAATTCAAGATTTTCACTACATAGTTGGCAGCCTGTTATTTTTATATTATGAGTTTATCTTCATGGAGTAGACCTCTTCGTTAATAAAGAAATCTCCCATGTCTAATCCAGTGTCTCTTACTTTTTCCATTCCATGTTTTACATAGAAATCAAGACCAGGATTATGCTTGTTAATTAGTAACTCTATTGTACAAGGTTTTGGATGATTTTCCTTAACATATTCTACAACATGATTAAAAAGAGCAGTTCCTACACCTTTTCCCTGGTTTTTAATCTCGACATAGATCTTTTGCATCAAGAAAAGATCAGGTCCATGCTGTATAACTGAAACTGCAGCTGTATCTTCACCATCTAAGGACGCTATAAAGTAAACTTTGCCAGAGTTGATAGCATCCTGCAAAGCTTCCTGTGAATAGTACTTATCTAACATGAAGTCTATCTGTGAAGTATTTAAAACACTCTTGAAAGTGTTTGGTACTAAGACATCAGCTAATTGTTTTAAAACTTTTACATCCGAAAAATCTGCTTTTCTAATTGAGATCATAGTGACCTCCTTATCTAAAACCTAACTTAAGTATAGGAATAATTTAGAGAATATCTATTTTTGCACCAAAATTTTCTTAAACTCCCTTGAAAATATTTAACATCGCTCAAATTTTTTGCTGAACAATATATTTTACTGTGTGCAAAATGTTCAGTTTTAGAACGTATCTATCTTATTGTTTTCTCACATAAACTATTGTAACCTGACTTATTATAGAAAATAACTATAACTGACAATTCAAATATAGTATTAGCCAAAGTATTTTGGTTTGATTAGACTAAAAACATACCAACGAGGGATAGTAAAAATGAAAACCGCAGTTAACACTTATTTAATCGACAGCACAGGTAATGCAATAAGCATTACAAAGCTTTTAAAACAAGATCCTAAATTAGCAGTGTTCTCCTCAATGATGTGCATGTGCGCTATGTGTATGTGTTATCTGTCAATGTCAGGTGGAGCCTTGTAATTAACACGTAGTAAGCAAAAAAACAAAGAAGGGCTCTATAAGAGCTCTTTTTTTTGACTCAAATTTTCAAAGTAAATGCACATATTGATTTAAAAGAATTGGAGAACATCATGAAATTATCAGTAAAGTCAGTTTTAGCATCTGTTGTTTTAGCTCTAGTATCAACTCAGGCACAAGCTTGGGATAAGACCAACGTAAAAGTTGGTGTAGTAGGTGAGAACAACGAGTTCTGGCAGCCTGTTATCGATAAGTTAAGAAAAGAGGGCGTAAATCTTGAGTTAGTTCGCTTTGCAACTTACCCATTACCAAATCGTGCTTTAGAAGATGGAGAGATTGATTTAAATGCTTTCCAAACTGGCGCTTTTTTAAAGACAGAGTCTAAAGAGCATAACTACCATTTAGTTGCAATCGGCACCACTGTGATCGCGCCTTTATCTTTATACTCAGACAAGATTAAGTCACCAAAAGACATAAAAGCAGGGGATACCGTAACTTTAGCTAATGATCCAATCTCTACAGGTCGTGGTCTTCGTGTACTAGAAGATCTTGGTTTCATTAAGATAAAAGATGGAGCAGGTTACTTACCAGGTCCTTCAGATGTTGTTGAGAACAAACAGAACTTAAAGTTCTTCTTTGTAGATGCTGCTAATACTTACAACACACTACCAGATGTAACCGCAGGCTTTATTAACGGTGGTTATGCTGTAGATCATGGCTTAAACCCACGTACTGATGCTATCTATACAGAAAAGACTGAAGGCTGGGGACTTGAGAATCCATTTGTAAATGTGATTGCCGCAAGAGAGGCTGAAAAGGATGATCCTCTATATCAGCACATTGTTGAGTTATACCACTCAAAAGAAGTTGCAGATATCATCTCAAATTCCTACAAAGGCGCACTGATTCCAGCTTTTAAGTACTAGTAAAAATTCATAACAATAAGATATCGTAGAAAAGATTTCGTACACTCGTGTACAAGGGGTAAGAGCATGTCAAAAAAGGTTATTTATCTAGCAGGAGGCTGCTTTTGGGGAGTATCAGAATACTTCTCACGTATAGATGGAGTTCTTTCAGCAGTAACTGGTTATGCCAACTCAGATGTAAAGGCACCAGCTTATGAGGAAGTAAAATCAGGTATTACCGGTGCTGCTGAAACCGTAGAGGTTACCTACGATTCAGATAAGGTAGCGTTAAAAACACTGCTACGTCAGTTCTTTAAGATAATCGATCCTGTGTCCTTAAATAAGCAAGGCGAGGATAGTGGTACTCAATACAGAACAGGTATTTACTACTTTTATGATGATGACATTGCAACCATTGACGAAGTCTTTTCTGATGAGCAGAAAAAGTACGAGAAAAAGATTGTAACTGAAAAGGGCAGATTACGTAACTTCTACAACGCTGAGGATTACCATCAGGATTATTTGAAAAAGAATCCACAAGGTTACTGCCATATCGATTTTTCCTCACTAAATGATCTTAAAGAGGATAAAAAGCAGTTTGTAGATCCTGATAAATATCAAGCACCAGACAGAGAAACACTAAAGACCAAACTCTCAGCTCAAGCTTATGAAGTTACACAGCATGCAGCAACTGATCCTAAATTTAAAGGAGAGCACAATGACAATTTTAAGAAAGGTATTTACGTTGATCCTATTACAGGAGCCCCACTATTTGTCTCAACAGATAAATTCGAATCCGGATGCGGTTGGCCTGCTTTTTCAAAGCCAATTGATGACACTGTCCTGTCACGTCATTTAGATACTTCTTTAAATCGTCAGAGAATTGAGGTTAGAAGTAAGACCAGTAACGCTCATTTAGGTCATGTCTTTACTGATGGTCCTAAAGAAACAGGTGGTTTGCGCTATTGCATTAACAGTGCTGCTCTAAAGTTTATTCCATTTGAAGAGTTAGATGAGAAAGGCTACGGGGAGTTTAAACAATTCGTAAAGTAAAGAGATTTGAAAACCGTTTGTAAAAATTCATTAAATAAGATTGCCATAAAACACGAGAGGCTCTAAGGAACACTTTAGAGCCTCTTCTTTAGCTTTGGTAACTAATCAGAATGCTCATCTTATATCTTTGGTGATCTCCATGTAGATCCAGAAAAATCCTACCTTGTTTAGAGTTAATTTTCCTCACTCAACAACTGCAACCTATAGCACTCATAAAATAAAAATCCTAACTGAATCGACTGTTGATGGGTAAGACAAGGAGCCCCTCTAAGTCATACACATCAAAAATGGAAGAATAGTGCATTTGTACACATTAGTACAACTGTCGAAAATATGATTCATATGAAAAACTACTCAATGTTTTGTTCTTAACTAAATTAAAGCTATGTTAATCAGATTATGGAATGCTGTTATATAAAATAACAGAGGTAAATAAAGCCAAAATATAATGAAAGGTGGACTTCATGAGATTTATCTATTCTGTTAAAGATAGATGTATTTATACTCAGATTTTGAATGCTTTTGAATTTGATTTAGAGCATAACGGTACAATCAGAACCATAAGATTAACAAAAGAGATCGATAAGATTGATGCTTACGCTCCATGTACATTTTTTGGATACAAGTTTGAAGATAATATAGATGAAACTCTTAGAAAAAAAGCAATAGATTATCTTGAATCAGCTTTAGATTATAAGACTTTCAGCAAACTGGCAAAAGGAAGCATATGGACCTTAGACAGTGAATTAAATATCTTTGATTTTAAAACAGTTGTTTATCAAACAACTAAATCAAGATTAGATTATTTATTTTCTGTTACTGCTTATCATATCAATGCAGGTTATTTTCTATCAGACCAGATGGTTACAGAATTGACCAAAAATATTGAATTTGATTATGACGGATATACATTGTTTTTAAGACAACAAAATGTGAATGAAAATGACATTACAGAATCTTGTAATGCAGTTAAGTCTATGATGGGAAATCTCCATAACCTGCCATATTTTAAGGTAGTGGAAAGTACAAAAGCCTATTTTATGAGTGCACAAAATACAAAAGCAAAATATGGTGACTTTTTAAATAAATTCTTTAGGTTTAAGTCTCAAAGACAAGCAGAAGCATTTGAAGCTATTCAAAAAGATTACTTGTTGCTTATAGCTGCTATTTCTGCGTCTCACTTTGCAATAAAATCTACTTTGAATCATATAAGAGCTTTAAATCCTAAATGTGAAATCATAGTATTTTTTGTGGGGGCTTCGGCAAAAGAGGTTTTGCCTTAAACGGCTGGAACAAATCTTCCTTTAGATCATATTTCTCTATGGGGGATTTATGTGAAAACATAAGATCTGCCATGTGTGTAATGAAGATAAAGTCCACTAAAAGTTTCTCTTAACTAAAAATTCACAAACATAAAAATTCACAAACAGAATATGATAGAGCTCCTACATATAAATGCGATAAGCTCTTCTGATACCACTTATTTTGTTTTACAGAAATTTAATGAACATGATCACCTAAAAACACAAGAGGCCCTAAAGTTATCCTTTAGAGCCTCTTCTTTTAGCTTAAGTTCTTAAGCTTACTTTGAATACTTCTCATCAACTAATTTGTGAAGTTCCTGTAGAGAGTGTACTGATGCGTACTCATCTGCACCTACAGCCTCGATACATGCAAATGCTGCATTTAAGGTTGTAGTGTAGTAGATGCCGTAACGTAAGCAGCTTCTACGTAATGAACGAGAGTCTTCAACAGACTGACGACCTTCTGTAGTGTTGATAACCCAGCTGTAACGACCTGACTTGATGAAATCAAGTAAGTTTGGTCTGCCTTCGTATACCTTGTTTACAAGAACGCAATCAAGACCTGCAGCCTTTAATACGTTGCATGTACCCTTAGTACCTTCTAGCTTGAAGCCAGCTGCTACTAATAACTTACCTAAAGCTGGTAATCTATCCTGATCTGACTTCTTGATTGACAGTAAGATAGTACCGCTTCTCTGTACAGGAGCCTTAGCAGCTAACTGTGACTTAGCATAAGCCTCAGGGAAGGTTGTAGCTGTACCCATGGTCTCACCAGTTGATCTCATTTCAGGTCCTAATAGAGGATCTGAACCTGGGAACTTGGCAAATGGTAATACTACTTCCTTAACTGAGTAATATGGAGGAATTACCTCATGGGTAACACCCTGCTCAGCTAAGGTCTTACCGGTCATTACACGAGCTGCAATCTTAGCTAGTGGAAGACCAGTTGCCTTTGATACAAATGGAACAGTACGAGCAGCACGAGGGTTAACTTCGATTAAGTAAATCTTGTCCTCTCTGATTGCTAACTGTACGTTCATCAGACCCTTAACGTTCAGGGCTAAAGCTAATTCTTTAGAGATCTTAGTTAATCTTTTGATCTGATCCTGTGTTAAGTGGTATGGAGGTAATACGCAGCTTGCGTCACCTGAGTGAACACCACACTCTTCGATGTGCTCCATGATACCGCCGATTACAACGTCCTTGCCGTCTGCTACAGCATCAACGTCGATCTCGGTTGCATGATCTAGGAACTTATCTAATAGAACTGGTGACTTGTTTGAAACCTTAACAGCTTCAGCGAAGTATCTCTTTAAGTCCTCTTCACCGTATACAACTTCCATTGCACGACCACCTAAAACGTATGATGGACGAACAACTAGAGGGTAACCGATGTCATTAGCTACAGAGATAGCCTGTGATAGAGAGGTAGCAGTACCGTTACGAGGCTGTAATAAGTTCAACTTGTTTACAACTTCCTGGAATAACTTACGATCCTCAGCTCTATCGATGTCATCAGGTGAAGTACCGATGATAGGTACACCTTCCTGCTCTAACTTCTTAGCTAATTTTAATGGGGTCTGACCACCAAACTGAACGATAACACCAACAGGTTTCTCGATTCTTGCAATCTCAAGAACATCTTCTAAAGTTACAGGCTCAAAGTACAGTCTGTCTGAGATGTCATAGTCGGTAGATACGGTCTCAGGGTTGCAGTTAACCATGATTGACTCATAGCCGTCTTCACGTAATGCCATTGAAGCATGAACACAGCAGTAATCGAACTCGATACCCTGACCAATTCTGTTAGGACCACCACCTAGAACGATAACCTTCTTTCTGTCAGTAGGTCTTGCTTCACATTCCTGCTCATAGGTTGAGTACATATAAGCAGTTGAAGTAGCAAACTCAGCAGCGCAGGTATCAACTCTCTTGTAGGTTGGGTAAACTTCAAATAACCAACGACGAGCGCGAACTTTATCTTCTGTGGTCTTTAACAGAGTAGCTAATCTTGCATCAGAGAAACCACGAGCCTTTAAGTCATGCATTTCGTCAGCATCGATTGACTTTAAGGTTCTGCCACTTAAAGACTGCTCAATGTCGATGATCTCTTTAATCTGGCTTAAGAACCAAGGATCGATCTTGGTGTAGCCGAATACTTCTTCAACGGTCATGCCGATACGGAAAGCATCGCCTAAGTACCAGATTCTGTGAGCACCAGCGTTCTCTAATTCATGAAGTAACTTCTGACGAGCATCAGGTCTCTTCATATCTAAGCGAGGATCAAAGCCTAACTTACCAGTCTCAAGACCACGTAGAGCTTTCTGTAAAGACTCTTCGAAGGTACGACCGATAGCCATAACCTCACCTACAGACTTCATCTGAGTGGTTAGTCTGTCATCAGAGTTAGGGAACTTCTCGAAGTTGAAACGTGGGATCTTAGTTACAACGTAGTCTAAGCTTGGCTCGAATGATGCTGGGGTCTTATCACCGGTAATATCATTGCCTAACTCATCTAAGGTATAACCTACAGCAAGTTTTGCTGCGATCTTAGCAATAGGGAAACCAGTAGCTTTTGATGCTAATGCTGATGAACGTGAAACACGAGGGTTCATCTCAATGATAACCATGCGGCCGTTCTGTGGGTTAATACCGAACTGAACGTTAGAACCACCGGTCTCAACACCAATCTCACGTAAAACTGCCATAGCAGCATCACGCATGATCTGGTATTCCTTATCTGTCAGAGTCTGAGCAGGTGCAACTGTGATTGAGTCACCAGTGTGAATACCCATTGGGTCAAGGTTTTCAATTGAGCAGACAATAATACAATTGTCTTTGCGGTCACGAACAACCTCCATCTCGTACTCTTTCCAACCGATAAGTGACTCATCGATTAAAAGTTCATGAGTAGGGGATAGTTCTAAACCCTTGTTACAAATCTCTTCGAATTCTTCTGGGTTGTAAGCAATACCGCCACCAGTACCACCCATGGTGAATGATGGACGGATAATGCAAGGGAAGCCAACCTGTTTTTGAACATCCCAAGCTTCTTCCATGCTGTGAGCAATACCAGCACGTGGGCACTCAAGACCAATCTTCTTCATGGCCTTGTCAAAACGCTCACGGTTCTCAGCTTTGTCGATAGCATCAGCTTTAGCACCGATCATCTCAACATTGTATTTAGCTAGAACGCCGTGCTTCTCAAGGTCTAGAGCACAGTTTAATGCAGTCTGACCACCCATGGTAGGTAGGATTACATCAGGACGCTCTTTAGCGATGATGTTCTCTACAACCTTCCAGTGAATTGGTTCGATGTAGGTTACGTCTGCAACATCAGGATCAGTCATGATGGTTGCAGGGTTTGAGTTAACTAGAATTACCTCGTAGCCTTCTTCACGAAGAGCTCTACAAGCCTGAGTACCAGAATAGTCAAACTCACAAGCCTGTCCAATAACGATTGGACCTGCACCTAGGATCAAAATCTTCTTTATATCAGTACGCTTTGGCATCTGTTATCCCCTAGTCTTTCTTACGGTAATTGCGCATTAGTTCTACAAAGTGCTGGAATAGATACATTGGATCATGTGGACCAGGACTTGCCTCAGGGTGACCCTGGAAGCTGAATGCAGGAACGTCAGTACGCTCAACACCCTGTAAGGTGCCGTCGAATAGAGACTTATGAGTTGCCTTTAAGTTAGCAGGCAGAGTAGCCTCATCAACGCAGAAGCCGTGGTTCTGTGAAGTGATGTAAACAACACCAGTTGCTAAATCACGAACAGGGTGGTTAGCACCGTGGTGACCACACTTCATCTTGATTGTCTTAGCACCAGAAGCTAATGAAAGTAACTGGTGACCTAAACAAATACCGAACAGAGGGATCTTGTGCTCAATAAATTCTTTAATTGCTTCCTGTGCATAAGTACAAGGCTCTGGATCACCAGGACCATTTGACAGGAATACGCCATCAGGGTTCATCTTGATAACTTCACTTGCAGGGGTCATTGCAGGAACTACTGTTACCTTGCAACCAAGAGAGGCTAAAATGCGGAGAATGTTGCGCTTGATACCAAAATCATAAGCTACAACGTTGAATTCTGTACGGCTCTTGTTTACATAACCCTGACCTAACTCCCATGTACCTTCAGTCCATGTGTAGATTTCAGGAGTTGTAACAACCTTAGCTAGATCCATGCCCTTAAGACCTGGAAACTTACGAGCTAATTCAACAGCCTTTTCTTCAGTCATATTAGGATCTGTTGATAGACAGCCGTTCTGAGCGCCCTTCTCACGAAGAATTCTTGTCAGCATACGAGTGTCAATGCCGTAAATACCTGGCTTTTTGTATTTTGCTAAGAAATCGCTTAAATTCTGTGTGCTACGGAAGTTTGAAGCAACAAGTGATAAATCACGAATGATTAAACCCATTGCAAATACATCACGAGACTCAACGTCTTCGTCATTAGTACCGTAATTACCAATATGTGGATAAGTTAATGTAACGATTTGGCTAGCGTATGAAGGATCGGTTAAAATTTCCTGATAGCCGGTCATAGATGTGTTGAAAACGACCTCACCAACAGTTGTTGTATTCTCAGCACCAAAAGCTTTACCTTTGAATACTGTACCGTCAGCAAGAGCCAAAATTGCGGATGCGACCACAAAGACCCCCAAAAATGTTATTGAGTACACCAAGTGACGCAGATCGAATATTTGCTTGTTAAATACACTGATCTTAGTCTGGGATATTTTAGACGAATCCTGTTTTTTTTCAAGATAAAAATGCGATCTTAGTCTCGTTTATTTTTTGCTTGTAAAACAATAAATTAAAAAATATCAAGCCAATTTGATAGGCTCTAAGCATAAGCTCAGAATTTTTTGTTAGCGTGTAAGTTTGATAGCAAGTAAAAATAAAGCTGAAAAAAATCCTTGAATTTGATTATGTTATTGCGAGTTTGTAGTAAAAAAACAAGCTCATTCTTTAGTATAATGACAAGCTATATAAGCCAAGATTTAAGGCTTTTAGCCTTAATCATTAGTAACGTTACAAAGATTAGATAAATGAGTTTTAACAAGTCAAAGCATAAGCACTTATCTTGCAGACATTTACTGTCAGCAGTGTCTTTTGCACCTGTTAGAAGCTCATTTACACAAGCATTTACAAATACATTCACTCACGAAGTAGTTAAAAAATCAGTTCTCTCTTTAGCTCTTTCCTCCGTTTTAATGAGCATAGCTCTGTCTGCCTGCTCCTCAGATGGTAAACCTTTAAAAATTAAATCAGGGGTAGATGATCCTGTAAGTATTGAGGTTAAAGGAGTGCAAAGCGAAGAGGTTGAACAGAATATCAATGCTTATTTGGCAACTCTGCCTACAATTTCAAAAGCTAGAGCAAGACTGTACAGCCGTGAGATCACCGATAAGATCACGACCGCTGTACATTCATTTGGTTACTACCATCCTACAGTCACACTGGATTTTCCTAAAAAGGAAAGCCTTTTTGACAGAAGCTTAAAAGCTAATGTTGATTTAGGTAAGCCTTTATTCATTCGTAATTGCCAGATTGAAGTTATCGGTGAAGGCGCTTATTACAGCTCTTTTGCCAAGATCATTGATGAGAGTGGTTTAAAGTCATACACCCTTTTAAGACATGGTAATTACGAAAAGTTAAAAGAGGATTTAAAAAACAGAGCCTTAGAAATAGGCTTCTTTGATGCAAAGATCATCTCTTCAAGAATTTTAGTTTATAAAGAGCAAAATGTAGCGGATATTCAGTTAGTCTTTGATACCGGCAAGCGCTATCAGTTTGGTGCTGTCATTGCAGATGCTAAGACTAAAGATTTGATGAAACCATCTGTATCTTTACAGAACTTTGTAGAAGGGGAGTATTTCTCATCTAAAAAACTCTCTGAATATACCTCAGCGCTGTCACAGACCAATTTCTACAAGTCAGTTGACGTAAGACCTCTAGTTGAAGAGAAAAAAGATGGCAAGATCCCTGTATCTGTTGCGTTAGAAAGACAGTCTAAGAACCTGTTTAGAGTAGGTTTAGGCTATTCTACAGATGAGAGTGTTCGTGGAATTCTAGCTTGGGATAAGCCTTTAATTAACTCAAAAGGTCATTCTTTTAGCTCATACTTTAGAGTATCTAGAGTAAAGCAGGATGCTCAGGCAATTTATAAGATCCCTCATAAGAATCCTAATTTAGATTATTTCTATATTAAGTTAGCTCAAACCCATACTGACTTTAATGATACCTTGTCAGATTTATCTCATGCTTCATTCCATTATGTAGCTAATATGACAGGTGTATGGCGACGAGATTTCTATCTAGCCTTAGAATATGAGGACTATATTCAGGGACTTGAAAAAGACTCTGCTTTAAATTTAACCCCAGGTCTTATTCTTTCAAGACGAACCACTACAGGTGGTTTGGATCCTAAGACAGGGTACAGTATCAGTTTTGATAACCGCTTTGGTACTAGAGCAGTAACTGATGCAAATTTCTTTAGATCAGAACTTGTAATTAAAGGTGTGTTCTCACCAACAGAGAGAACTAGAGTTCTCTATAAGTTAATGCAAGGCGGAATTTTTGGTGCCGATGCCTATAAGGTTCCACCTTCAATGCGATTCTTTGTAGGTGGTGAGCAGACATTAAGAGGTTTTGGCTACAAGACACAGTCATCAAGACAGTTAGGATATCTTACAGGTTCGCGTTATCTGACAGCAGGAACCTTAGAATATATGTTCCCTGTTGGTATTGAAAACTCTCGCGGTGCCGTATTTTTAGATTCAGCCATTTGTACAAATTCATATTCTAAAGATAAATCCATACTCTACGGACCAGGTATTGGCTTTAGATATATGTCAAAGTACGGTACTTTTAAAGTTGATTTGGCTTATGGTATAGATAATAAGAATGACAATCGACAGTTTAAGCTTCATCTGTCATTCGGCCCAGAGTTCTAACATGTGTGAACTGGTAATAATCTAGTGTAATGTAATAATCTGGTATAAAGGTTGTGACAGAGTTAAGAGTTAAAAGATGAGTGCAAAGAAGACTATTAAAATAGCAGCTCTTGTAGGATCAGTAATTTCAATTCTGATCTTATCAGCACTCTTTTATCTGTTAGCTACTACAAGCGGTCTGCGCTTTGTGATTTCACGAGTAAACTCTGCTTTAAGTGATTATGTAAAAATTACTGCTGACATTGAAAAAGGCTCAGTTCTCACTGGATTTAAAACCACAAAACCATTTGATGTCTTAGTCTATGACGTTGTCGATGTTAGAGCTAAAAAGCTTAATATTGAGTATGACGGTTTAGGCTATCTTGCAATCTCAAGACTTG
>OMZC01000003.1 GCA_900315395.1 uncultured Gammaproteobacteria bacterium | reverse complement strand
CTCTTTCGATATCTTTGCATATTTTTCCAATAATTCTGAACGGTTTTCCAATATCAATAAATTGTAATTTTTTCATCTCAACTCTATAAAAATTTTGACGTCAATAAATTTGCGTCATGTGACGTTTTTTTTAGGATATTCTCGATGAAATTAAGAACAATGACGGCTATCTGTATGGAGATCCTAGGTGGTTTCAAACATAGAGACATAGCCAATAAATATGGTGTTTCCCCAAGTACTGTATCTATCTTTAAGCATCGTCTTGAAAAAGAAGGATTCTATAAGGGTATTGATGGATGCAGAGCCTTGTCTGAACTAAGTGAAAGTGAGCTTGCCAGACGCATATATCCAGGCATGATTGATCTTAAAGATGGCGATGTAATTATTGTGGGCAGAGCCAAACCAGATACTTATATTCCAGATTTTAAGGAAATAGCAAATGAAGTCATTGATGCTAAGGTTACCAGGAAATTTTGTTTTAACGAGTACCTTGATAAATGCGAATCAATTGGTAAAAAGCCTGTCAGCTCAAGTGACTTTTATGCAAAGCTTGGAAATGAATTAAAAAAGCTCAAAGGTGCAAAGATATACATGACACAGGATCATCCTTATGGTTACGAGGTATGTATTGATTACTGCGGACAAACCTGGCCTTACTTTGATTCAAAGCAGCATCTCCGTCATGGTTCTGTTTTTGTGATGACATGGGCAGCCTCATACATGACCTTTGCCATGGTGGTGCCGGGACAGACAACTAAATGTACCTGTGAGGCTATAGGAAAAGCTTTTCAGTACTTTGGATACATTCCATATAATCTGCAGTTTGACAATGGAACAGCAGCTGTTGTTAAACATACGGTTGGCGCAGAGACAATTTTTAATGATTCATTCCATCACTACATGAAACATTTCAAAGTTTCTGTCACTACCTCAAATCCTTATTCTCCTACAGAAAAATCCTGTGTTGAAGCTATGGTTAACATGGTACAGAACAATGTTCTTCCTGCAATATCACATGATCCTCACCTGTCTTTAGAAGAAGTTAACAGACAGTTAATCGGTCTTGTTGATAAGTATATAAACAAAGCCAAATTCAGAAATGACAGCACTAGAACCAGGGAATACCTTTTTAAAACCTATGAAATCGCCAAATCACGTAAGTTAGAAGGTACCATCCCTGAGTTCTATGAGCACATACCTTTTATCAAGGTTGGCCTTGACTATACAGTTAAGGTCAAAGGAGAAAGGTATTCTGTACCATATCAGTATGCTGGAGAGTACGTTAGTGCCTCTATATGTGGTAATCAGTTAAAAATCTGTCACGATTTAAAAGAGATTGCTACTCATACTATTACTAATGACGGCACTAACCACATAAAACTTGAACATATGCCAGAAAATCATAGGGAGGTTGCTCTTAAGAGGCTTATGTATCCTAATTTTAAAAGTCTTATGGATGCTGCATTAAAAATCAGTCAGCCTCTTGCAAGATTCTGTGACTGTATGGTGAAACGTTATGGTTTTGAAAACGGCAAGAAAGGATGTATCCGTATCATTAACTGTTACAGAAAAAAGCAGTACATAAATTCATTCATTGACGAAGCAATTGACAGAATGCTCAGTGGAGATCCTCAAAAATGGAACAGCAACACCTTACTGTCTATATATGAAGAGGTCCAGAAGGAAGCTGTCTACAACGGAGGAAAAGTCTACCACCAGAGTGAATTCGACTTCTGCTCTGATCCTAATCTAGCACACCTTAGAAGTGCAGAAACTCAAAAGGATAGTAAAGCAGAAACTGCATCTAAAGGTATCTCAAATGAATTAGACCTCAATTATGGAGAATAATATGGGTACTGCAATGACTGATAAACAGAACGAGCTTGTTGTAAGACTTAGAAATCTGAAGTTGGAAGGCTTTGCCAGTGAAATTGAAAATCAGCTGTCAAATTTGCCTGTCTATGCAAAGATATCATTTGAAGACAGACTGTTAAGCTGTGTTGATATGCAGGAAACTTTAAATAAAGAAAAGCGCTGCTTTACTCTGATTAAAAATGCAAAGTTTAAAGATCATCTGCGTCTTACTGATTTAACTTCAACAGCTGATTACGGTTTAAAAGATGAAACATTAGCCAGTCTCACCTCGTTAAACTGGGTAACAAAGTGCTGTAATGTCATCATCAGCGGTTCCTGCGGTGTTGGTAAAACGGGATTAGCCTGTGCACTTGGATACAACTGCTGTTCTAATGGTATTTCTGTAAGGTATTACAGAACTTCAGACCTTTTATTGGAAATGAGCAATAAGCTAGGGATGGATAAACTTAGATTCATGCGAAATTTACAACGATTCAAGGTATTGATATTAGATGACTTTGGAATTTCAAAGATATCTACATCAGAATCTCAAGATTTGTTCAATATTATTGATGACAGGTATAAAACAGCATCAACAGTTATATCAACTCAGCTAAAGAAGAGTGCCTTTCCAATTCTTTTAGGTAGCGATACTAAAGCTGAAGCTGCAACTGACAGACTATTGCATCCTGCTATAGAAATCGAGCTTAAAGGCCCTTCCAGAAGAAAATAGACTGAACAGTAAATAAGTAACAAGGTCATTTCCAAAGTGCTTAATTGTGAAATGACCTTTTGGATTTAAAAATATAAGAAAAGAATTTAAAAATATAAGAGAGAAGATGATTTATAAAAGATCTGAATTTAAAAATATTGTAAG
>OMZC01000045.1 GCA_900315395.1 uncultured Gammaproteobacteria bacterium | reverse complement strand
ATCATTAAATCTGCTCTGCCTTTAGCCTGATGAACTTCTGAGGATACAGTCTGTTTTGCTCCTAGCAGATAAGCTTTAACATAGTTCTGTACAGCTGATTCTGAATTTAATGGATAGGCATCATAGGTTACAGTGTTTACCATGGTGTTAAGTAAACTAATAATGTCTTCAACATCCCCTACATCCAAGATATTCTCTCCTTTTGAATTAGAAACACTGATATTGCCTTTAAAAAATTTGGTAGCTAATAGTTTATTTAAAGCCTTATAAATTTCACCGTTAGGAATTCCTAAAGCAACGATATTAGAATCATTAAGTGAAGAACGTAGTGTTAGATATCCAGTCTGGCACATCAGGACATTCTGATTGATTGAGGTTAATGCTGTTGGATTTTTAAAGTCATCATCTGTAACCTTTAAACTCTTATCTTTGTCTAAGTAATCAAAAATATTCAGTTCGTGTGTTTTTAAGTAGTTAACTAGAATAGATGGCAAGCCACCATTGTCGTACCAGTATTCACCAAAATCTACAAATTTATTTCTTACAATGTTTTGGAAAAATTTATTTACAGACCAGGTACTGAATACTTTCTTTTTATAGAATTCATCAAAGCAGTAGCCATCATAGTTCTGAGCCATCATATCTAACATTGACTCAAGCATATTATCAGTTACTTCATCAACACTGCAGTTGTTCTCATAGGATGCTGCTAACTTTAAATAATCAATGTAGTACTTTTTAATCTCTTCACGAGTAAAGCCTATCATCTGAGAGTATGCACTTGCGGTGGTAATATCTTTGATATCAGAACCAACAGAAAAAATGGAGACATCTTTTAATCTGGTAACACCGGTTATACCTAAGAATCTTATGGCAAACTTTCCTTTGATTGTTCCGTAAAATTCTCTTAAGAACTCCTGAAAAGAATCGTAGACTTCTTTGTTATTAATGTTAGCTGTTAACTGGCAGTCATATTCGTCGATTAAAATGACTATTCTTCTGCAAGCAATCTCTAATGACGCTAAAAGACTTTTTAGTGAACCTGTAGGAGATTCATCTTCAACATAATTTTCAACTTTGTTTAAACGAGCAAATTCTGTAATATCTTTGATTAGTCGTCTTTTAAATTCTGTCAGATCTGATTTAGGATATTCAATTAGATTTAATCTAAATACTGGATAGGTAGGTTCAGTCCAATTATCATAAATCCAAGTACCATTAAAGTATGGTTCTACACCATAACCAAATAATGTAGCAATGGTATCTAAGGTAAGAGATTTACCAAAACGACGAGGACGGGAGATAAAGACTCTTTTAAGCTTAATTAAGCCTGGTAAATATTGAGTCTTATCAATATAGATAGAGTTATCTAAAGTAAAATCCTTAAACGAATCTGCTGAACTGATATCTTTCATAAAAAAACTCCTCTACCTATGTCTATGATTATATAAGTAATTTAGTGAATTGTCTTTTATTGAAAAAAAATAGTAGAAAAAAGGAAGATCGGAAAAGAAAAAATGCAGAAAGAATAGAAAATGCCCTCATTAAGAGGGCATTTTGAGAAAAGTAATAATTACTTCAAGCTTAAAGCTAAATCGTAAGTGCTCTTCATGAACTGGTGTTTCATGTTGTTGATGCACTCGATGATGTCATGGTGAACTAATTCGCCACGCTCAACACCGATACAACGACCTGACTCACCGTTCTTTAATAGCTCACAAGCATAAGCGCCCATACGTGAAGCTAATACACGGTCAACAGCTGATGGTGAACCACCACGCTGAATGTGACCTAGAACAGTAGCACGGGTCTCAAGACCAGTTAACTCTTCTAACTCTTTAGCCATCTGGTGAACATCAGTCTGGTTCTCGCAAACAACTAAGATTGCATGACGCTTACCAGCATCAATGCCTTTCTTAATGTCAGCATAAACCTGCTCTTTGTTCCACTCAACTTCTGGAACAAGAACTGCCTCAGTACCGCATGATACAGCTGCGCATACAGCTAAATCACCGCAGTGGTGGCCCATAACTTCAACAACGCTGATGCGCTTGTGTGAAGAACAGGTGTCACGTAACTTATCAATAGCTTCAACAGCAGTATTTAAAGCTGTATCGAAACCGATAGTAGCATCAGTACCAGCGATATCGTTATCGATAGTGCCTGGTAAACCAATGCAAGGGAAGCCTAACTCAGAAATTAACTTAGCGCCCATGTATGAGCCGTCACCACCGATAACTACTAGAGCATCGATGCCGTGTTTCTTCATAACTTCAACACTTTCCTGACGAACCTGAGGCTGCTTGAACTGTGGGAAACGAGCTGTACCTAAGAAAGTACCGCCACGGTTTAACAGATCAGATACTGAGTGGCTGTTTAACTGTACGAAGTTACCTGAATGTAATCCTGAGTAACCATCACGTACACCTAAAACTTCCCAACCATATGATAAAGCTGTGCGAACTACAGCACGAATTGCTGCGTTCATGCCTGGTGCATCACCACCTGAGGTCAGAACACCAATTTTCTTGATTGCCATATTACACGTGTCCGTTATTTTTAAATTAAGCCTTAGCAGCTGCTTCGATAATAGCAGTGAAATCTGGAGCCTTTAATGAAGCACCACCAATTAAGCCACCATCAACATCTGGCTGTGCGAAGATGTCAGCAGCATTCTTAGCGTTGCATGAACCACCGTAAAGGATACGTACGCCGTCAGCAACTTCTGCATTGAAGGTCTTTAAGAACTCACGGATACCGTGGTGAACGTTCTGTGCGATTTCAGGAGTTGCAGTCTTACCAGTACCGATTGCCCAAATTGGCTCGTAAGCAATGATTGCATTCTTGAATGCTTCGATACCACATAAATCGATAACAGCCTTGATTTCTGCCTTGCAAACATCAAGAGTCTTACCTGCATCGTACTCAGCCTCTGACTCGCCGATGCATAATACTGGAGTTAAACCGTTCTCCTGAGCAGCCTTGAACTTGCCAGCAACGATTTCATTTGACTCATTGTGGTAGCCACGACGCTCTGAGTGACCAACGATAGCGTAGGTGCAGCCGAATTCTTTTAACATCTCAGGTGAGTTCTCACCAGTGTAAGCACCCTTAGTGTGGATATCGCAGTCCTCTGAACCCCACTTTAAGTTTGAACCAGTTGCTAATGATTCAACCATACCAATGAAAATAGCAGGAGCACAAATTGCAACATCTACGTTTGCATTTTTGTCAGCTGGCTCTCTGAATGCCTTAATTAAATCAGTAACAGTTGACTTGGTACCGTTTAATTTCCAGTTACCCATTACAACAGGTTTTCTCATGATCCTATCCTCAATAAAATACATTTTTTGATACAGCCGTTAGTGCTGTTCTGATTGAATATCACTTTCTTTTCAGCACACAAACTTTCGGTATTTTACTATAAAAAGCACATTTTGAGCGCTTTTTTTTCTAGCATCTAAAAAAAGACAGCTCTTATTGCATAAGAATGCGGACTTTTATGTGAGTGTAAGCGTTTTATTAGGGTGGCAAATTTTGGTGCAAATTTCTTTTGAGATATTAAGTGTTTAAAGTATTGTACAGCCAAGCTTTCTATGCATTCGATGATGAAACTGTCTTGTTGTATTTATACTCTCTTTCTTCCTTAATATCTCAAATCTTCAGGAGTTAAAGAAATGGAACCATATATACAGGAAGGTAATGTATTCCGTTAGCAAAAGCATAATCCTTAGTGTGGATAACGTATTTGTTCTTTACTCTTCTACTGAACTTTTCACAAAAGACATCTAGTGATTTATGTTGCCTGTAATTGCCAGACTTAACCTCAATAGGACTTATTTTGTCACCTTCAGAGATTAAAAAATCTATTTCATACAGATGGTTAGATGTTTCACTTTTCATAGTGTAATAGAAAAGTTTATAACCTTTTGAAACTAGCATTTGAGCTACAGCATTTTTATATACATACCCCAAATTAGCTTCAAGCTTGTCTGAAAGCAATTTGTTATAAATTACATTCTCTGTGAATTTCTTGTCGATAAAAGCTAGTGTTATAAGAAGTCCTGTATCTGATAGAAACAATTTGTAGCGACTGTCATCAGAAAAAAGACTTACTTCATCATTTGGATTCATTACTTGGTAGGCAATGTTAAGTGCATAGGAACTTAACATCTCAGGCAGTAATTTCTGAACACTAACAGATCTTGCTCCTTTCTTTACATTAGACAGGATAAATCTAGAAGCTTGGTTACGCAGGTTTTCTGGTATTGCCTTGAATAACTTGTAAGCGAATCCTTTTCTCTTAATCTTTAAAAGGTTATCTTCATATTCTTTTAGGATCTGTCTTTTTACACTGTCTACCTCTTCAAGGTTGTTTGTAATTGTATAAGCCTTGATAGCTTCAGGCATACCGCCTATTAACATGAAGAGGTTAAATTTTTGCATTAAGTTTTGGTGTAGAGGGGCTCCTGCCTCCTTTTTTACTTTTATAAGCTGTTTTATGGTGTCAGCTGTAGTTTTATCTCCTGTTGCCCATAAAAACTCTTCAAAATCTAATGGGCTTAGAGTGAGTTTTAACTCTTCACTTGGTATCAGAATATTTTGAAGGTTCTTCTTACGCTCAAGATAAGATCCTGTTTCTAGGTATTTTTATCTACCATCTGCTACGAGATATTTGATGGCCTGTCTTGCTCGAGGAAAGTATTCAACCTCATCAAAAATAATGACTGAGTCATGTTCATAGAGTCTCACATGAGTAAACTGTTGCAACTTTAGAAAGAACCAGTCTAAATTCTGCATGTCATCAAACAAGCTTATGATCTCTTTAGTTGCTGTTTTAAAGTCAATCAGAATGTAGGTTTTAAATTCATTTTTAGCAAACTCTTTTACAAGCGTTGTTTTACCTACACCTTTAGCTCCTTTAACTAAAAGAGCATTGCGAGTGCTGTGTTTTTCTTTCCACTCTAAAAGAGACTTATAACTCTTTCTTTTGAATATGAATTTGTCCATTAAGTATCGACCTCTAGTTATCGATTATACTTAAATTCTAATTTAATTAGAATTAAAAATGACGCTAATCCCCATTCATTAAAAGTAAATACGCTGTTAAATACATAGCCGTTAGCACTTTTGTTTTTACTTAGTCTACTTGTAACTAAGAGCGTGTCAGAAAAAATTGATTATCAAAAGGAACTATTCAGACAAAGGAACAATTCGTGAATAAGAAACGATCGAGAATAAGGAACAAACCGTGAATAATAAACAATCCGTGAAAATGTGAAGATGATTTTTCATCTTTACATTATTCACGGAGTGAGGGGAGATCTTTTGAAAATCTAAAAGGCTGTCTACAGCTTTAACTGTAGTTAAACTGGAAAGAAGCAGCAAACTCAGCCATCCTCTGTTTACGCTCTTTCTCATTTTTAGCTATCTTTTCTTCAGCTTTTTGTCTTTCCTTCTTGTAATTGAACTCCTTGCAGTTATAGCGTCTGATGTAATCAATGAGGCTATAACCTAAGACATACAGAGGTAGCATGATTACTTTTGGATTGTACTGATTTGTAAGTACAGTTGATTGAGATATGGTCTCAATAGCAGTAGTGGAGCAGTCACTTACTGCTTTCATTAACATAGAGATATTTGTCATCATCCCTAAAGCATTATTTAATGGAATGCTTTGGTAGCTCAAAAGAGTATTTACCATGTTATCTACTAACTGAGCTACAGATGCTGAAACACTAAGAGAATGCTCAGAACCAAAAAAGATTGGAGTGTCATCTAAAGACAATTCATTTTCAAAGATAGACTTTGAAGCACAATGGGCTGAATTTAAAAATATCTCTTTTAACTCTTGTTCGATTACATGAGGATCGGTCTCATCGTTATTGAATGAATCATCGTGTCTAGAAAACGGAGCTAACTCACCAATAGCATCAGTATTTACAGGATCTAAACTCTCAGAACCAAAATCTTGAGAATAAGCTCCACTATGCAGAGCTTTTTTACCTTTTAAATACTCTGCTTTTGAAGAATTTGATGAGGTGCAAAGTTCTTTATTATTTGCATAATAAAAAGCAGAACTTGCAGTTGCTGAATCTAAAGAAGCTTTTGATACAGTAGAACTGATTTCCTGCTTTATAGAATTGATCTTGTTCTCGTAAGCTTGCTGTTTTGACTGTCTTTCAAGCTCTTTTTGAAAAGCTACTATACTGCTAGCATTGACAGTACTTGCATTGATAGAGCTAGCAATAAGATTGGTATTCGGTAAAAGCGTTGCTGTAACTGCACTAGTAGCATTAGATGCAAGTGTCGATGCATTTACAGCATTGCTTTGCATAGATAACAACAGGTTTTTAGCAAGCAAACTGTCTGATGACCGTAAAATTGCCTGTACATTGCCCAAATTCAGTACATTTTCCATTTTTGTAATTTCCCAAAAATTATGTTTTTTTTAGGAAATTGCAAGGATAGTGCCATTATTTAACTTTATGATCTTTAATGATATTTTTAATTTATAAGAAAGAGTGTCTGCCACTTCCTGCCGAAAATGGCAAAGACAGGGCAAATTTGAATTGACAATATTTGATAAAACTTTAAAAATAAGGTTTTCATATATCTATTATTGAATTACTCAATAAATAAAAAAGTTAACATCAACTTTATTACAACATTACAGATCTATAGATGTAGAGCACATATCCAAAGTTACCTCTCTAGAAATTTGTAAGTTCAGGATTATTTACCTGTGTTTAAGACAGTAAGATTAGTGTTTTAGAACATGACAGGTTTAAATCCTAAAAGTTGTTAACTTCAACTATAAAAAGATTATTTAGCTTTTCAACAGGAGCCTAGTTTTATGCGCGTTCTTAAGTTTGGCGGTACATCAGTTGCAAATGCACAGAGATTTCAGGATGTAGCTGAAATTGCGCTTGATACTGCTAAGAGATCACAGACAGCTTTAGTTCTGTCTGCTCCAGCAAAGATCACCAATTTATTAGTAGCTTTGGTAGCTCAGGGTGCTGCCGGTAAAGACGGAAGCGAAGAGTTCGCTCAGATCCGCTCTATTGTTGAACCAATTATTACAACCTTAGGCTCAAAGTACGAAAAGTTCGACACTGACAAGATTTTAGGTGAATTCAACAAGACCATGGACATCTTAAAACAGCGTTTGGATGGTATGGTTTTATTAGGCGTATGCCCAGAACTTGTAATGGCATTCGTAGAAAGCCGCGGTGAGAGTTTCTCAATTCTAATCATGTCAGAGCTGTTAAAGGCTTTAGGCAAGAAAGTAAGAGTAATTGATCCTGTTCAGGTATTAGTAACAGAAGGCGGTATCATGGAGTCTTCTGTAAACATTGAGCAGTCAAGAGCTCGTTATGCAGCTCTACCTGACGACAAAGAAGCTATTACTTTAATGTCAGGTTTCTGTGGCGGTAATGCTCAAGGTCAGTTAGTACTGTTAGGCAGAAATGGTTCTGACTATTCAGCAGCATGTTTAGCTGCAATTTCAAATGCAGAGTGCTGTGAAATTTGGACTGACGTTGACGGTGTTTACAGCTGTGATCCACGAGCTGTAGAAGGCGCAGTTCTTCTAAAGAAGATGTCATATGCTGAAGCTATGGAGTTATCTTACTTCGGTGCAAAGGTTCTACATCCTCGTACCATTGCTCCTATTGCTCAGTTTGAGATCCCTTGCTTAATTAAGAACACCAAGAATCCTAAAGGTCCTGGTACCTTAATTTCTGAGGAAACAGATTTATCAGTACCTATTAAAGGTATTTCTGACTTAAAGAATGTTGCTCTAATCAATATCTCAGGTCCTGGTATGAAAGGTATGGTAGGTATGGCAGGTCGTCTGTTTACCGCTGTATCAAGAGCAGGTATTTCAATTACCTTAATTACTCAGTCATCATCTGAGTACTCAATTTCATTCTGCATCAGCCAGTCAGAACTTGCTAAGGCTAAGAAAGTAATCAATGCAGAATTTAAGTTAGAGCTAAAAGAAGGCTTATTAAATCCTGTTGAAATTAAGGAAGGTTGCGCAATTATCTCCGTTGTGGGCGATGGTATGCGCATGGTGCGCGGTATTTCAGGTAAATTCTTTAGAGCCTTAGCTGAGGCAAACGTAAACATCAGAGCAATTGCTCAGGGCTCATCAGAGCGTTCAATCTCAGCTGTAATCTCACAAAAGAGAGTTACAGAGGCGGTAGCTTTTGCCCATACAGCTTTCTTCAATTCAAGACAGCGTATTGATGTTGTACTAATCGGCTGCGGTGGCGTAGGTGGTGAGTTATTAGCTCAGATCAAGCGTCAGAGAACAGAATTGTCAGACAGTCATGGTATTGATATCAGAGTTGTAGGTATCGGTAACTCTAAGCACTTTATCTCAGATCCAAATTGTGTGGATTTAGAGAACTATAAAGATTTATTAGCTAAGAGCGATAAGCCTACATTAACTCCAGAGGCAGCTGAGCAGTTAATTAAAGATGCTCATTTAATCAACCCTGTTTTAGTTGATTGCACCTCATCTGAAGAGTTAGCTCTTAAGTATGTTGATTTCATGAAAGCAGGTTACCACGTAGTAACCCCAAGTAAGAAAGCTAACACCGGTTCTTATGAGTACTATCAGGAGTTAAGAAGAACCGCTCGCGCTCAGCACAGAAAGTTCTTATATGAAGCAAACGTAGGTGCGGGTTTGCCTGTTATCAACACTGTTCAGAACGAGCTTGCAGCAGGCGACAGACTGATTGATTTCTCAGGTATCTTATCAGGTACACTTTCATACTTATTCGGTCTTGTTGAAGATGGCATGTCTTTATCTGAGGCAACTAAGATTGCTTATGAGAAGGGCTTTACTGAGCCAAATCCAAAAGACGATCTTGATGGTATGGATGTAGCAAGAAAGCTGTTAATCCTAGCTCGCGAGTGCGGTCTGAAGTTAGAGTTATCAGACGTTGATGTACAGGGCGCTGTTCCTTCTGAATACTTACAGGGCAATAATGCTTTGGAAGTTATCGAGAACATCAAGAAAGCTGATGCTTCATTTACAGCTTTAGTTGAAAAAGCTAAAGCTGAAGGTAAGGTATTACGCTATGTTGGTTCTATTAAAGACGGTAAGTGCACCTGCTCTGTACAGGCAGTAGGTCCTGATCAGGCTTTATTCAAGGTTCGTGACGGTGAGAATGCTTTAGCATTCACTACAGCTTACTATCAGCCAATTCCATTAGTAATCAGAGGTTATGGTGCAGGTACTGCAGTAACTGCAGCTGGTGTGCTCTCTGATGTTTTACGTTTACAGAATTGGGCTCATGAGGATTAGGATTTAACCATGTCTAAGATTTTTAAAGCATATGCTCCTGCATCAGCTGCAAACCTGTCAGTAGGTTTTGATTTATTAGGTGCAGCTCTAAAGCCAATCGATGGAGCTTTATTAGGAGATGAAATTACCATCTCTGAAAACTCAGAGCCAGGTTGCGATGTTGCAGTGGTTGGTCGTTTTGCTCACAAACTGCCATCTGATCCTAAAAAGAACATCGTGTACGATGCTTATTTAATGTACAAAGATGCTTTAGAGAAAAAAGGCTTAAAAGTTAAAGATGTGCACATGGAGTTATCTAAGAACCTTCCAGTGTGCTCCGGTTTAGGCTCATCAGCAGCTTCTGTGGTAGCTGCTGTAGTAGCACTAGATGCTATTCATTCAGAAGCTTTAGGTCAGGAAGGCTGCCTTGAGCTTATGGGTAGACTTGAGGGAAAAATCTCAGGCTCTATTCATTACGATAACGTTGCTCCATGCTATTTCGGTGGTCTGCAGCTTATCGTTCAGGAAAATGGAGTGATATCTACCACTCTTCCTGATTTTGATAACTGGTACTGGGTATCATGTTTCCCTGGTATTAAAGTTTCAACTAATGCTGCTCGTCAAATTCTGCCAAAGGAATATTCACGTGCTGATGTGATTACCTTTGGTCGTCGTTTAGCTACCTTCGTACATGCTTGTCATGAGGGTAATGATAAGCTTGCAGCTTCCTGCTTAATCGACGTAATTGCAGAGCCATACAGAGCAAGTTTAATTCCTGGTTTTACCGAGGCAAGAGAGCACGGTAAGACCTTAGGAGCATTAGCTACCGGTATTTCAGGCTCAGGTTCATCTGTATTCTCAATCTTTGAAGACAAAGAAAAGGCAGAGCAGATGAAAGAATATCTTGAGAGAAACTTTATTGCCAACGAAGACGGTTTCTGTCATATTTGTAAGATTGACAGACGTGGTGCCTATGCAGAAGCTTTAGAGGATTAGTAAATAAATTATGGAACTATACAATTTAAAAGATCATAACGAGAAGGTATCTTTTGCACAGGCAGTTGTAAAAGGTATTGGTAAAGATCAGGGCTTATTCTTCCCAGATCATATCGAACCATTAGCTAATGTAGATGAGTTATTAGACTTACCATTAGTTGAGCGTTCTCAAAAGATTTTACGTCACTTAATCGGTGATGAGATCCCTGAATTAGAGAGCATTATTGCTGATGCTTTTACTTTTAAAGCTCCAATTGTAAAAGCTGATGAGAATGTATATGCCTTAGAGTTATTCCACGGTCCTACCTTAGCATTCAAAGACTTTGGTGCCCGTTTCATGGCTCGTGTATTAGGCTCAATCCGTGGCGATAAGCACTTAACCATTTTAACTGCAACCTCAGGTGATACTGGTGCAGCTGTAGCTGCTGCTTTCTATGAACAAAAGGGTATTGATGTTGTAGTTCTGTATCCAAAGGGAAAGATTTCAGATCTTCAGGAAAAGTTAATTGCAACTTTAGGTAAGAATATTAAAGCAGTTCAGGTTGATGGTATTTTCGATGAATGCCAGGACATGGTAAAGACAGCTTTTGATGATGTTGAGTTTAAGACTACTGTTGGTTTGAATAGTGCTAACTCAATTAACATCAGCCGTTTATTAGCTCAGGTATCTTACTACTTTGAGGCTGTATCACAGTTGCCTAAAGAGAAGAGAAACAACGTAGTGTTCTCAGTTCCATGTGGTAACTTTGGTAACATTACCGCAGGCTTAATTGCTAAAGCTTTAGGACTTAAGGCTCGTTTTGTTATTTCATGTAATGCAAACGACACTGTACCTCGTTACTTACAGTCAGGTAAATGGGATCCTCATGCAACAGTTGCAACTCTATCTAATGCAATGGATATCTCAAGACCTAACAACTGGCCACGTGTTGAAGCTTTAGTTAAGATGCAGGGCTGGTCATTAAAGGACTTTGCTTTTGGTTCTATGTCAGATGCTGAAACTGAAAAGACCATGCAGAACCTTTATAAGAAGACAGGTTACGTTTTAGAGCCTCATGCAGCTATTGCATATCAGACTTTAGAGAACAACCTAAAAGAAGGTGAGACAGGTATCTTCTTAGGCACAGCACATCCAGCTAAGTTTAAAGCTGATGTAGACAGAATTTTAGGTATCGATCTACCTCTACCTCAGGCATTAGCTGATAAGGCTAAGTTAGCTTCACAGGCAGTAGAGTTACCTGCTGACTACAATACCTTAAAAGCTTATGTTTTAAAGGAATTAAAGCTTAACTAGTTTTAGTTCATAACTTTAATACATAGCTTCAAGCTAAGGTTTGAAGGAAATAAACAAAAGATCTTTCACTTAATTTTTAGGGGAAGATCTTTTTTTATGATTGTAAGGTACAATAAAGAAAATATTTAAGAGGAAGCAAGTATGCCAATTGATCAAGGTAGATATGTCTGTGCCTATACAGATTTTGGATTTAAAAGACTGTTTGGAACAGAACTAAACAAAGATATCTTAATTAGCTTTTTAAATTCATTCTTGAACTTAAAAGATAAGATTGTAGATTTGTCATATTTATCTTTAGAGCAATTAGGAGATCTTGTCTCAGACCGAGATGCAATCTTCGATGTATACTGCAAAACCTCAGATGATGCATATATCATTGTAGAAATGCAAAATGCAGTTCAGAACTATTTTAAAGATAGAAGCATCTTTTACAGCTCTTTTGCCATAAGAAATCAGGCTCCACAAGGTGTTTGGAATTATCAATTAAAGGCCGTTTATACCATAGGTATTTTAAACTTTGTCTTAGATAAAGACAGCGAGCCATATCGTCATGAAGTTGTTTTGTATGACAAAGCTATAAAAAAGCAGTTTTATGACAAATTAGCTTACTACTATTTAGAATTACCAAAGTTCACAAAACGAGAAGATGAACTTGAAACTATCCAAGATAAATGGATGTTTGCAATTAAGAATTTGTCTGCTTTAAATGACAAGCCCGTTGCATTAAAAGAGCAAGTTTTCACTAGGTTATTTAGAATTGCTGAAATTGCCAAATTTTCAGAAAAAGAGAAATATGCTTATGAAGAAAGTCTGAAAAAGATGTGGGATAACTATGCAACTTTAGAGTCAAGTTTTACTGAGGGGCAAAAAAAAGGAAAGGAAGAAGGTTTGAAGCAGGGAATGGAGAAAGGTTTGAAGCTGGGAATAGAGAAGGGTGAAAAACAGGGAATAGAGAAAGGTTTGATGCAAGCACAAGTTAAAATTGCCATAAAAATGAGAAACAAAGGAATGAGTTCTGAAGACATCTTTAATTTAACAGGTCTTAAAGAAGATCAATACTAAAACAGGTAGTTGTTATGTCAATTGAATACACCTTTGAAAAGAAGTTCTCAAAAGAGGACACTCACCGTTTATTTAAGTCTATTAACTGGTATTCAGCTAATTTCCCTGATAGATTACACAAAGCTCTTATGAATTCTCAAACCGTGGTTACAGCATGGGATGGAGATAAGTTAGTAGGTCTTGCCAGAGCTCTAGATGATAGTGAAATGGTAGCTTTTATCCATTACGTTTTAGTGGATCCTGACTATCAAGGTCATCATATTGCCTCAACTCTTATTAAGATGATTAAAGAGAAGTATCAGGACTATCTTTATATCGATGTTATGCCTGAGGATAAAAATAACTGTCCTTTCTATGAGAAGTCAGGCTTTAAGGTTATGCCAGAAGGCGCTGCTATGACCTTATTTAACGAAAACTCTGAGAAGAGATAGTTTAAAGACAAATTCTACAAGGGCAGCTCTGATCTCATAAGAGCGGTCCTTGCATAAGACCTTATTTAAATTCCTTTATCTTTATAAAATCAGACGTTAAGCTCTGTTTTAGACTTCTAGCTCTGTAAAAGAGTTATAGCGACAAGAGAATTTCTTATTCTCACAGCTAAAGTCGATATCCTCATGAAAATGACCGTAGTACCAGTGTTTAAACTGAAGTTCCTGTCTTATCTTTTCAAGATATTTAGAGCTCTCATCATGAGAGAAAGCCTGCATATAGTAAGCACAGCTAGCTGGAGTTCTAATATAAAAGTCCATAAGAGATGATAGGATGCCTGAAGGAGCAGTATGAGTTAATATAGCATCAACTGTAAAATCAACTTTTGCTAATTCAACAAGTGCTCTTTGGTACTCTGCCTCTGTGATAGTTTCCTGTGACCACCATGACTTATGCTCTGTTCTGTATTGCTTATCAGGTGACATTGCACCTCCTAGTGAGAAGATCTTTTTACCTTCGATTGTGAAGACATAACCACGGTCTAAGATCTCAACATTGTCTGTTAGTTTTATGATCTTGCCACCATAAGCCTCTGTTCTAGGTAACATAGAAATGGCATCATAGTTCTCATGATTGCCAAGACAGGTGATGATTTTAAATGGTAGCTCTGACAGTTGCTTTAAAAAGCGTTTGTCGAGATCTCCTGGTTCTACACCATTTTCAGTATTTTGAACAGAATTCCAAATACCACCAAAGTCACCTGCAATTAGAACGATATCAGGTATCTTTTCAAGTTTTGCAATCTTATACAACTTATCAATATCGTTTTCACGGTGTAAATCGCCAGTGACGTAAATCATTTTGTGTACTCCAAAGGAATTGAATTCTATGGTGATTGTCTTTTTAACTTGCTGCAAACAATGAATAACAGCGTGCATAAGCAAAAAGCTTAGAGTAAAAAAGAGAGCGTCAAAGTGATCAGCGCAAGAGAGAGTTGTGCATGGTAGTTTCGTCTTACTTCTTATTTTATCTTTGCAACTTTTAGGCAAGATAAAGATACTTTTTAGCAACCGCTTTTATCATCAATCAACTACACTCATCTTATAATTTATCAAGATAATTAGCTAGGATAATAAAGAGCACAATCGATTTTTGGAGTGAATATGCAGTACACAAATCTTGGAAAGAGTGAGCTTAAAGTATCAAAGCTCTGTATTGGCTGTATGAGTTTTGGTGTAGCAGGTTCTATGCATGACTGGACATTGTCTGAGAGCGATACTCAGAATATGGTAGATCATGCTTTATCATTAGGTATCAATTTCTTTGATACAGCTAACTGCTATTCAAAAGGTTCAAGTGAGGAGTTCTTAGGCAGAGCTTTAAAAAACGCCTTTAACAATCACTTATCCTCAAGAGACAAGGTAGTAATAGCATCAAAGGTCTATTTTAATGAAGGCAGACTGTCAGATACTGCTATTAAAAGAGAGATTGATGGTACTTTAAAAAGACTGGGTACTGACTATCTTGATCTGTACATCATTCACCGCTTTGATTATGAAACTCCAATTGAAGAGACCATGCAAGCTTTAGACTCTCTTGTTAAGTCAGGTAAGGTAAGATCATTAGGCGCTTCTGCCATGTATGGATATCAGTTCATGAACATGCAACAGGTTGCCAAAGATAATAACTTTGCACGCTTTGAAGCAATGGAGAACCACTACAATCTTTTATACCGTGAGGATGAAAGAGAGTTAATCCCAATCTGTAAGCAACAGAATGTATCTTTAATGCCATACAGCCCACTAGCTGCAGGTCATTTATCAAGAAACACTTGGAACAGTGAATCAATCAGAAGTAGGACAGATAAAGCTGCAGCCTATAAATACAACAGTACCGAGGATGAAGATCTTAAAGTTGTACACAGAGTTTATGAGATTGCTCAAAAGTACAACGTAAAGATGTCTGAAATTGCTTTAGCCTGGATGTGGAAGAAGGGGGTAGCATCTCCAATTATCGGAGCTACTAAAGCTAACTATCTTGATGAAGCTGTAAATGCTTTAGAGGTACAACTAACAGATGAGGATGTAGCTTATCTTGAAGAAATGTATCAGCCTCACAAGGTAGTAGGTGCAATTGATAAGAATCCACCATTAGGTACCTTAGTGATTACTAAGTAGTCTTTTAGATTTGAACTCATAATATAGCAAAAGAAAAGGTCCGCAATGCGGACCTTTTCTGATCAGATGTTCTAAAAGTTAAGATTAGTCTTTAGGAACAGCAGTGATCTTGTTAGCTGCAGCGGTGAAGACAACATCTGATGAGCTGTTTAGAGCTGTCTCTGTTGAATCCTGAATTACACCGATAATAAAGCCAATACCTACAACCTGCATTGCGATATCGTTAGAAATACCAAAGATAGAGCAAGCTAGAGGAATTAACATTAAAGAGCCACCAGCGATACCTGAAGTACCACAAGCGCAAACTACAGCAGCAACACACATTAAGAATGAAGTACCGAAGTTAACTTCAATACCTAAGGTATTAACAGCAGCCATTGTCATAACAACGATGGTAACTGCAGCACCTGACATGTTGATGGTGCATCCTAAAGGAATTGAAATTGAGTATGACTCACGTGGTACACCTAATCTTTCACATAAAGCGATGTTTACAGGAATGTTAGCAGCAGATGATCTTGTGAAGAATGCTGTAATACCTGAATGTAAGATTGAGGTGATAACAAGAGGGTAAGGATTCTTAAAGGTGGTTAAGAATACTAATAATGGGTTAATTACAAGAGCAATGATTAGCATGGTTGCAACTAACACACCTACAACATGAACGTAGCTTAATAAGTTTGAGAAGCCGCCTTCTTGGGTGCATGATGAGTAAACCAAGCCTAAAACGCCTAATGGAGCGAATCTGATTACGATTCTTACAACACCACTTACAATTGAAGCAAAGTCTGAAAGAACTGCTTTAGTTGCGTCATTTGCCTTACGGAAAAGAATACCAAATAAGATACCCCATAATAAGATTGCCAGATAGTTACCTGAGATTAAAGCATTAACAGGATTATCTACTGCTTTCTTAATGCAACCTACTAACACTGTTGATACATCCTGAGGTGCATCTGCTACAGCCTGTGTTGCTAATACAGAGAAGGTGCTAGGGAAGATCCTGGTCATAATAAGAGCAGTAGCTGCAGATAGAGCCATTGCTAAAACATAGAGCACTAAGATTGGCTTTAACTTAGCATCAGCGCCCTGCTTGTGACGGGCAATAGAAGCTGAAACCAGCACAAAAACCAGTAAAGGTGCAATTGCCTTTAAACCAGATACAAAGAGATCACCTAACATGGTGATAAAGCTTTGTCCCTGTGGAATTAAGTAAGCTAGGATGATACCTAAAATCATACCTAGAACAATCTGCATAATGAAAGGGATCCTGTTGAAGAATCTAAAGAAACTTCCATGTGGATCAACAGCGTGGATCATAATAAGCTCCAATATATATGTAGTTATATATAAGTAAGGTTACCTGCAGCTGTTATTTGTAGTAGCGGTTTGAACAGCTTCAATCATAAGCTGTAGAGATGACTGTAGAAATAGCTACTCAAATAATAGTTGCAAAAATAACGTTTCGAAAATTTTGTTCATTATAAGTGATCGTATTTTTTATTCACACATGCACCAAGAAATTGTGACGCAGCACAAATTTTGTTTTTTACAAAAATGTAGTTGAATTTTAAAAATAGTTAGCATATAGTTACGGTCGTTAAATAATGATAACTTGGTTTAGTTGTATGCAATTTGAATAAATCAACAGTAACCAGTTTTAATCATTGATAATTCCGATTACTTAAAGCTAATAGATGTTAGCTGAGTATTACGGTTAGCGAGAAAAAATTATTAACCTTTAACTACATAATAGTGAAGAATATGTCCACACTAGATAACATCAAAGTGGGTCAGACTGTTGAAGTTGTAAAAGTTCACGGTGAAGGCTCATCATTACGAAGAAGACTGCTTGATATGGGTATTACTCCTAATACCAAGGTAACTTTTGTTAGAAGCGCTCCTTTAGGTGATCCAATTGAGCTAAACGTAAGAGGTTATTCTCTTACCTTACGCAAGAGCGATGCCGCATTAGTGGAGGTTATGTAATGTCTAAGAAAACATTTGCCTTAATTGGTAACCAGAACTGCGGTAAGACCACCTTATTCAATGTTCTGACAGGTTCAAATCAGTACGTAGGTAACTGGCCAGGTGTAACCGTTGATAAGGTTATCGGTAAAGTTTCATCAAAGGACTGGGATATCGTTGATCTTCCAGGTCTTTACTCATTATCACCATATTCACCTGAAGAAATCGTTTCACGTAATTTCTTATTATCAGATGACTATGATGTAATTCTAAACATCGTTGATGCTTCACACTTAGACAGATCACTGTCATTAACTTTAGAAGTTGCAGCATTCAACAAGCCTATGGTTGTAGCTTTAAACATGATGGATATCGTTAAGAAGACCGGTATCACCATCGATGTTGAAAAGTTATCTGAAAAGTTAGGCGTAAAAGTTGTTGATATTTCAGCATCAAACAAACAGGGCATTGATAAGTTAATTCAGGCTCTAGAGTCTGCAGAGACTCCTAAAGTTAAGTCTTTCTTTGAAGACGTTGCAAATGTTGCAATCAACAATGTAGCTTCAAAGTTAGATTCATCTTTAAATGAAGGTGCACGTAACTTTATTGCTACTGCTTTATTACAGAGCGATGAGATTTATTTAGAAGAGTACAAGGATAAGCAGGACGTTTTATCTGAGGTTGCTCGTGGCTGTGCTGAAATTGAGCAGGCTTACAATACTGATGCTCAGGCATACTTCCCTAAGCGCCGTTATCAGGTAATCGAAGAGATCTTAAACAGCTCAAAGAAAGAAGTTAAATCAGCTTCAGCAATTACCGCTGCAATTGATAAGTTAGTTCTAAACAAGATCTTAGCTCTACCTATCTTCTTAATCGTTGTAAGTTTAGTTTACTTCGGTGCTATGTACTTCACCTCATATCTTGAGTTAATTCCATTTACCAATGATGACGGTGAGACTGAGTTTGCAACTATCACTGACTGGGTTAACGATAACTTCTTCGGCGGTTACGTAACCGATGCTGTTACCGCATTATGTGAGAGCGCAGGTGCTCCTGAGTGGTTACAGTCATTAGCAGTTGACGGTGTTGTAGGTGGTGTTGGTGCTGTTTTAGGCTTCTTACCACAGATTGCATTCTTATTCCTGTTCTTATCATTCTTAGAGCAGTCAGGTTATATGACCCGTGTAGCATTCGTTTTAGACAGAATTTTCCGTCACTTCGGTCTATCAGGTCGTAACTTCATTCCAATGGTTATCGCAACAGGTTGCGGTGTTCCAGCTCTAATGGCTAACAAGACCATTGATAACATCAATGAAAGACGTATTGGTTTAATTACCACTACCTTCATCCCATGTTCAGCAAAGTTACCTATCATGACTATGATCTTTGCTTCATGCTTTGATGGCGCTTGGTGGTTTGCTCCATTCGTATATGCAATCTCAATCTTCTCAATTGTTTGCACCGGTATCATCTTAAAGAAGAACAGCGCATTCAAAGAAGAGGTTTCTCCATTCGTTATGGAAATCCCTGATTACCACATGCCAACATTAGGTAACATCTTAAAGGCTGTATACGAGCGTTGCAGAGCATTCGTAATCAAGGCTGGTACCATCATCTTCACCGTTGTAGTAGTTGTATGGTTCTTAGCAAACTTCGGCTTTGCAGACGGCTTTGGCATGGTTGAGAACGTAGATGACTCAATCTTAGCTGCAATCGGTGGTGCTATCTGCTTCTTATTCGTACCAGTAGGTTTCGGTTCATGGCAGGCTACAGTTGCTGTATTCAACGGCTTACTAGCTAAAGAGAACGTTGTAGGTACCTTAGCTGTTGTTCTAGGCTTAGACGGTGAGTACGAAGGTGGTGAGTCAGATTTAACCGCTGCTTTAACTAACTACTTCTCACAGGTTTCAGGTTTAACCCCAAGCCCCATGTTAATGAGCTTAGTTGGTTTAAGCTTCTTAAGCTTCAACTTATGGTCAACTCCATGTGCTGCTGCTTTAGGTGCTATGAAGAGACAGTTAGGTTCAACTAAGTGGTGGATCTTTGCAATCACTTATATGACTGTTTGGGCATACTGCTTAGCATTAGTAATCTTCCAGATCGGAGGTTTGATTACTGGTTTAGTTCCATTCAGCGTATTCACTGTTGCTGCTTTCATCGTTCTAGCTGCATTCTTATACATGCTGTTCAGACCAGATTCAAAGCCACAGACAGCTTTAAAGATTGCTTCAAAGACAATCTAATTAAGACGATTTAAAAGAAAAGATAATCTCTAAAAAAGACAAGCGCTAAGCCCTAAAAACTTAGCGCTTTTTTGCATTTGTGGCACTTTTTGTCACCATATAAAATGCTAATAAGTTATACTCATCAGATGAGAGCAAAAAGATCTTTTTTAAAGTCAGGGCAAAAAATGAGCAACAAACAATTCTTAGCCTTACCAGTAACTGGTGATACCTTTGCAGAGGTTAGAGAAAAGAACTGTTACTACGTAGATAAGACTCCAAGCTTAAAGCAGGTATTTTATAATAATGGAGTCACAGTCCTGATCCTTGTAAGACCAAATAAATTTGGTAAGACGATGCTTCTTACTATGTTTGAGGCTTTCTTTAAGATTGACTATAAAAATCCTGGTGACACAACTCTTCAGGAGAAACTGTTTAAAGGTACCAAGATATTTGAAGACAAAGAGTTCTGTAATGAGTTTATGGGACAAGTTCCTGTAATCAACATTTCCTTTAAAGATATCAAAGGCAAGAACTTTGATGAAGCTTATTCAAAACTTGCTCAAACAATATGTGCAAAAGTAAATGAATACAGTTTCTTAAAAGACAGCTCTAAATTAAACGAGAATGATAAGGAAACCTTCTCAAAAATATCAGATGAAACATATCTAAAAAGCAGAAAATCTTTAAACCGCTCATATTTGACCTCTGCTATTGGTTCATTGATATCAATGCTCTATGCTTATTTTAAAAGACAGGTTTATGTTTTTATCGATGACTATGATGTACCTTTAGTCAGCGCTTTAGATCATGGTTACTATGATGACATGGTAAAGCTTTATTGTCATCTATGTGATTTCTTTAAAGACTTCAATAAAGATCCTGAAACTCAACTTCCGATTGTTTCCAATATAGTTGCTACAAGTAGCTCTCCAATAGTACAACACAGTATTCCAGATATTGCAAACAACGTAAAAATCAATACAAGTCTTAACAAATTATATAGATATGCAGACATCATTGGTTTTACCAAAGATGAGACCCACAAGCTTTTAAAAGACTATGAGCTTGAAAACTACAGTCAAACTGTCGAAGATTATTTCGGTGGATACGAGTTCTGTTACTCAGACATATTCAATCCATTAGACCTGATTAAATTTGTAGAAGCTAACTGTAAGAGAAACTTAAACAGTTCTAATGAAAAAGTAAAAACAGATGGCTATTGGGTAGGAGAAACTTTAGAGCCTGTATCAGCTGAATACATAGCTTATTTGACTGACCATGATAATCAAAACATGCAGGACTTAATTGATGGTAAGTCTATTTGCTTTGAGCTAAATCAATTTGTTGGTTACTGCAAATTGTCTGAGCCAGACTTAGATGATAAGTGGACTTTACTCTTGAACTTTGGTTATTTAAAAATCGATTTTGAAAAGACTAAAGAAGAGAAGAAAAAGCATCAATTAGATAATAACGTCTTTGCAAGGATTCCAAATCTAGAAATCAAAAATTGCTTTAAAGATGTTATTCAAAAGAGATTTGACAGTTTCTTAAAGAAAGATAATCTTGCTGACAAAATAGCTAATGCCCTGTTTACTGGTGATACTAAGTTTGTTCAAGCTCAACTGCGTACTTATCTAAAGAAATTCGTATCTATAAGAGACACTGCTACAAAAGCACCTTACGAAAACTATTATCACGGTTTCTTAAACGGTGTCTTTACTAACTGCTCTAAAGATTTCTTATCTGAATACCATTCAAATTATGAATCTGGTGATGGCTATGCAGATATCACTTTTAAAAGTGAATTCTCAGAAGAAGCTGTGATCATCGAGATAAAAGCAGCTCCAGTAGGATCTGATTTAATTCCTTTGAGCAAGAATGCAATAGTTCAAATAGAGAGCAAGAACTATGCAGATCCATTCTTACAAAACAGCATGATCCAAAGTATCTACGCCTATGGAATTGCCTTTGCAGGAAAGAACTGTTTTATCTCTGTAAAAAAGATAAAGTAGCAATGAAGCTAAAGTAATCAAAATCTTACATAATGCTTATAGCGTTTTTTCTTGTAAGCATCTTTTAAAAGCTCTAAAGATCAATAAGATAAATCTCTTTAGAGCTTTTTTATAAGAAATTTAAAAAACAGTTGAATATGTGCGCAACTGTCGTATAATTAAATCAGAAGGTAAATTTAGTATTTCATTACTTAGGAAGAATATTATGAAAGTACGTTGCGATATTTCTGGTCTTGATTGTCCACATTGTGCATCTAAATTAGAAGGCTTATTAAAAGATGCTTTTAATGATGCAAATTTAAACTTTTCAATGGGCTCATTAGTATTAGATGTAAATGATGATGCTGATGAAGATGCTGTTGTTGAGCAAGCTCAGTCAGTTGCTAATGGCTTTGAAGACGGTATTAGCATTTCGCTTCGTGATTAACTTTAAAAAAAACGCAGGAGACTGCGTTTTTTTAGAAGTTAATAGTTGCATGATTGCTCAAATATAGAACGATAATTAAATATAGAAAAGTTAATTAGTAATTACAAAGCAGATAAAAGTTTCGTTAAGGGTAAAGTTCAAGTAAGAAGGAATATTCTATGAAAGAACTCTATGAGAAATATGAAAAAGTATTTTTAGGTATTGCTACTATCTGTATGCTTTACCTTGTATTTGTAAAATACTCTTCATTAGCGGCAATTCCTTTTGTAGCTCAGGTAGTTATAGCAGTGGTTGCTTATCTTTTAATTGCAACAGACATTATCATTGCTGCATTTAAGACCTTATTTAAGCAACATCGTATGTCAGAGCAGTTTTTGATGATGATTGCAACATTCGGTGCCTTTGGATTACAGGATCTTCCAGAAGCATTAGCTGTAATGGTCTTTTATAAGATAGGTGAGATCTTTGAGGAATATGCTTCAGGCAGAGCTCATACCGAGATCTCTAATCTTGTAAAACTAAAGCCATCAAAAGTAAGACTTGTTAACGCTGACGGTACTGAGACTATCGTAAAACCAAGACAGGTAAAGATAGGTGATATCATCAGAGTTTTGGCAGGTGAAGCGGTAGCAATTGATGGCACCTTAATTGAAGAGAGTGCTGCTATTGACACTTCAGCTCTAACAGGTGAATCAGAGCCACGTCTGTACAAAAAAGGTCAGTCTGTTCCATCAGGCTGTATCAATCAGGGTAAGGTAATTACTTTAAAAGTTAATACCTTACACAAAAACTCTTCAATTACACGTCTTCTAAACTTAATTGAAGATGCTTCAGCTAATAAGTCTCGTCCTGAGAACTTAATCAGACGTTTTGCTGTTTGGTATACACCTATTGTGGTAACCGCAGCTTGTTTATTAGCTTTAGTACCAGTAGTGGTTCCTAGTGCAACCTTCTCTGATTGGATTGAAAGAGCTTTAGTATTCTTAGTTGTATCTTGCCCATGTGCTCTAGTTCTTTCAGTACCACTGTCATTCTTTGGTGGTATGGGAGCTATCAGTAAGATCGGTGTAATTGTAAAGGGCACCATCCATTTAGAGACCTTATCAAAGTTAAAGGCAATTGCCTTTGATAAGACCGGTACTTTAACTTACGGTAAGTTCAAAGTAGTAAATGTTGAGAAACTCTCTGATGCTGATGAAAAGACTATCTTTACATATGCAAAGGCTCTTGAGCAAAAATCAACTCACCCAGTAGCTCTGTCTGTAGTAAATCACGCTAAAGAGCTTCAGGTTGAAGATGTAGAGGTAACTGATATCGAAGAGCGCGCAGGCTTAGGTATTACAGGTACTGTTGACGGTCATAAGATTGCTGTAGGAAAAGCTGACTTAGTAAAAGAATACGTAAAAGGTGATGTTCCTGTAAACAAGAACGGCAGAACTGCAATCTATGTAAGTTCTGATGACAAGCTTCTAGGCATCATCGAGTTATTCGATGAGTTAAAGAAAGAAGCTAAATCAATGATGAGTGCTTTAGCTAAGCTTGGCATTAAGACTTGCCTGATTACAGGTGATAGAAAGGCTGTAGCTTTAAATATCGCAGAAGATCTTAAATTAGATAAAGTTTTCTATGAGCAAACACCTCAGGACAAATTAGATAACTTTAACAAGTTCAAAGAGGAGAATACTCCTGCTGCCTTTACAGGTGACGGTTTAAACGATGCTCCAGTGCTCTCATGTGCTGATGTAGGTATTGCAATGGGTGATATTGGTTCAGCCTGTGCTGTAGAAGCTGCTGATGTAGTTATCATGCACGATGATCTTAATACCATTCCAAAGACCATTACTTTAGCTAAAAGAACCTGTCATTTAGCTATCTCAAATATGTACCTAGTAATGGGTATTAAGCTGTTAATCTTAATTTTAGGTGCCTTAGGTATTGCTAACATCTGGATGGCAATTTTCGGTGACGTAGGTGTGCTGATCATTGCTGTATTAAATGCTATGAGAACCTTAAGATTTAAGTAGTCGTAAAGTAAACATAGATAAATATAACGTTAACCTAAGATCTTACATTGTCTAGGATCTTAGGTTTTTTTATATCGTTTCACCTTATTTTAAACAAATCTTATATAGCAGAAATAAATCTATAATTTTGGACAAAAATTATTCTCAAGAATACCTAAAAAAGCTCTTAATGCTGTAATATATCAAAGGATTAAATAAGGAAAGCTATCATGATTAAAACATACCAAGTAATGGGAATGTCCTGCGCAGCTTGTGCTACTAGAGTTCAAAAAGCAGCCATGAAAGCAACTGGCGTAGAAAACGCTGATGTTAATTTAATGCAGAACATTCTGACAGTCACCTGTTCAGACAATTTAAAAGATGAGGATGTAATTAAAGCTGTAACTGAGTCTGGTTACGGCGCTAAAGTTATGGATTCAACCATAGCATCAATCAAAACTATGGGTAAAGACAGTCAGGGCAAAGATCCTGATTTTATCAATCTGATTTTAGCAATTGTAGCAACCCTTATCATCATGCTCATTTCTATGGGGCATATGACCGGTTTTGAAATCATTCATAACGGTTTTATCAATGCAGCAGTGCAGGGGGTACTTACCTTCTTTGTTATGGTACTTGAGAAAAAGTACTTTATAAATGCATTTAAAGGTTTAAAGCACTTATCTACAAATATGGACACTTTAGTATCACTAGGTGCCATTGCTTCATTTATCTATTCAGTTTTTGTACTTTCAACTATCGAATTTACTGATACCTGTGCAGTGTTAATGGATGACAAGGCTGTCTACTTTGAAGGCGCTGCCGGTATCTTATGCTTTGTATCCATCGGTAAATATATTGAAAAGAAAGCTAAAGTAAAAACTACCGATGCTATCAATGCTTTATATAACTTAATTCCAGAGTCTGCTGTAATTAAGGCAGAAGACGGCACTCAAAAGACTGTTGCTTTGCAGGAAGTTAAAAAAGGTCAAATCTTACTGGTAAAGCAGGGACAGAGATTAGGTGTTGACGGTGTAGTTGTAAGTGGTGAAGGCTTCATTGATGAAAGCTCACTTACAGGTGAGAGCCGTGAGATTAAAAAAGTAGCAGGTGATGTAGTAAAGGCATCAATTGTTTTAACTGATGGTTATCTTGAGGTGGAGGTTACTACCACAGGTGAAGACACTACCTTAGGCAAGATCATAAAACTTGTAGAAAAGACAGCTGCAACTAAAGTTCCTGTTGCAAGAATTGCCGATGTAGTAGCTTCATACTTTGTACCATTTATTCTAACTTTAGCTCTTATTACCTTTGTAGCCTGGTACTTTATTCATGACTCATCCTTATCACTTTCACTGCAGTTTGCAATCAGTGTGTTAGTAGTGTCATGTCCATGTGCTTTGGGTCTTGCTACTCCCGTAGCTGTAGTAGCTGGAACTGGTCGTGCTGCAAAAGAAGGTATCATCTTTAAAAATCCTGAGGCACTTGAAGAGTTAAGCAGAGTAAGAGTCTTTGCCTTTGATAAGACCGGTACTTTAACTTATGGCAAGATGTCTGTAAGTGCTCTAGAAAAGATTGATAAGACATTAGATGATGATTTCATTAAAAGCGTAGTACTCTCACTTGAGAAAAAGAGCTCTCATCCTATTGCGCGTTCTGTAGCTACAAGCTTTAAAAATGCAAAACTTGTAGATATCCCTGATTACACCTACATCAAAGGTGAGGGCGTAAAAGGTACAGTAAATAACAGCGTTTACGCTTTTGGTAATGACAGAATGCTAAAGAGCATGGGGGTTGAAGATGACGCCTTTGGTGTTCAATTAAAAAAAACTATTGCCCGTTCTGGAGCTTTAGTTTTAACTTTATTAAAAGATAAGAGCATCATTGCCTATATCACTGTAAAAGATACCTTAAAAGAAGATGCTAAAGATCTTGTGGTAGCTTTAAGATCACATGGTAAAGAGACCTTGATGCTGACAGGTGACAGTGACGGTCCTGCACGCGATGTCGCTAAGAGCATTAAACTTGACTCTTATGCTTCAGAACTTACCCCAGAGCAGAAAGCTACCTTCATTAAGAATATGCAGAGCACTGGCCGTAAGGTAGCAATGGCAGGTGATGGTGTTAATGACAGTATCTCTTTATCTCAGGCTGATGTGGGTATCGGTCTTAAAGGTACTGCTGATATTGCAGTCTCTGCTTGTGATGTCATCTTATTACATGAAAAGGTAACCGATGTCTTTAATGCTTACTTAATCTCATTTAAGACCATGCTTAACATTAAAGAGAATCTTTTCTGGGCTTTAATCTATAACGTCTTAACCATTCCTGTTGCAGCAGGTCTTTTCTATGAGAGCTTAGGTGTAAAGCTAAACCCAATGCTATGCTCAGCTCTTATGGGCATAAGCTCTGTTTGCGTGGTTTTAAATGCTTTAAGATTAAGCTTCATGAAGGTTCTTAAGACTGAGAATGCTAAATTTGAGGTTTTAGAAAAAGAAGGCATTGCTGTTGCTACAGTTAAAATTGATGGTATGCAGTGTCAGCATTGCGTCAAGAGCGTACAGAAGGCTTTAACTCCATTGAGTGACAATGGTGATGTTCAGGTATCATTAGAACAAAAGAAAGCTACACTAGCTCTTAAAACTGATGTAACTGATGACATGATTAAAGATGCCATTGCAGATGCTGGCTTTAAGGTAGTGGAGATCATTCATGATTAGTCTTGATACTGCAGATTTACTGCTATTGAGTGCACTGCGTGACGATTCACGTCTCTCTTTAAGAGATTTAGGTGCTAAAGTTTCTATGAGTGCACCAGCAGTTGCCGCAAGATTAAGACGTTTAGAAGAGAATCATGTAATTGAAGCTTATACCATAGCTATAAATCCTGGTACCTTTGCGCTTACTGTAGAAGCTGTTTTATATGTTTGTGTAGGTATTCAAAAGGAAGCAGAGTTTGTCTCCTATATGAAAAAGACCTTATGTGTAAGCTCTTTATACAGACTAGGCGCTGACTATACCTATATGGCTATAGCTTCATTTGACAGCATTGAAAAGTTAAACAATTTTGCGCTTAATTTAGAGCAGAATTATGGCAAAACTAAAGTACAGTTAGTTTTGAAAAAAGAATTCTCCTCAAGAGCTCCTATGGAACTTAAAACAACGGAGCTTAAAAAAGAGGCAGATGTTAAAGATAAATCTTAAGGACAATAGCTAATAACTGCAAATTACTAAAAATAGTTTTTGCAAAAGTTGTTTTAGTTACTTTGTTAATTGAATTACTTTTTAGAACAAGTTTTTTATTAGTACCACTAGCAATTAGAAGGAACACAAAATGTGGGATTATTCAGATAAAGTTAAAGATCATTTCCTTCATCCTCGTAACGCACGTGTTATTGAAGATGCAAACGGCGTTGGTGATGTAGGTTCTATCATCTGTGGTGACGCACTACGTTTGATGTTAAAAATCGATCCTACAACTGAGGTTATTGAAGACGCAGCATTCCAGACCTATGGTTGTGGTAGTGCGATTGCTTCATCATCTGCTTTAACCGAGATGTTAAAGGGTAAGACTCTAAAAGAAGCTGAAAAGATCACCAATCAGGAGATTGTTGATTACCTAGGCGGTCTTCCTCCTGAGAAGATGCACTGCTCAGTTATGGGCCGTGAAGCTTTAGATGCTGCAATTGCTAATTATCATGGTCAGTCATATGAGCATTCTCATGATGACGGTGAGTTAATCTGCCACTGCTTCGGTGTTGGTATCAACAAGATTAAAAAGGCAGTTTGGGAAAACCATTTAACCACCGTTGAAGAAGTTACCAACTACACTAAAGCAGGTGGTGGTTGCGGTAGCTGTAAGATGAGAATTGAAGAGATCATCGACGAGGTTTGGGTTGATCTTGAAAAGTGTGGTGTACCAAGACCTGGTCATGCACCAACTCCAATTCCATCAATTACTATTACTACATCTTCAGCTCCAGCATCAGGCTTTAGCTCAATTAGCTCAACTACAGCTTCAGCTACAACCAGCGCAACAGCAGCAACTGCAGCTGTAAACGCAGCTATTGATGAGAAGACTAAGTCATCACCAATCTATGATGATGTTAAGAAGATCTTAGAGGAAATCTCAAAAGGTTTAGGCGAAGGTTCAGCTGTAGAGCTAGATGCAATCTCAGGTGCTGATGTCATCGTTAAATTATCAGGTCCTGTAGCTACAGGCATGATGAAAGACATGACCTTAGGCTTTATCAAGCAGAAGCTAACTGATGGTACCGGTCGTCAGATCAGCGTAACTACCAGATAGTGTGGTTAAAGCTAGCTAGTTTGAGCATTGTCTTTTAGACAGTGCAATACATTAAGTCTTAGTCTGCAAAAGCACTGTAAAAGTAAAGCTAAAGCAGACTATAGAGTAAACAGAATAGTAAACAGAATTTATTAAATAGAGATAAAAATGGATACAATGAATTTAGGCGCAGGTTTAGGTGGTATTTACCTAGACAATAACGCTACTACTCAGATTGATCCTCAAGTAGTAGAGGCAATGCAGCCATATTTGAGCGTTTACTTTGGTAACGCATCTTCACAGCATGGTTATGGTGTTCCTGTTGAAAAGGCAATTGCTAAAGCTCGTGAGCAGGTAGCAGATTTCTTAGGTGCTGAACACCCTGATGAGATCATCTTTACCTCATGTGCAACTGAGTCAGATAACACCGCTTTATGGTCAGCATTATGGTCACAAAAGGGTAAGACTGAGATTGTTACAACTCCAGTTGAGCACCCAGCTATCATGCAGACTTGTGATTTCTTATCATCACATGGCGCAACCATTAAGTACTTAAAGGTTTCAAATCAGGGAGATCTTGATTTAAACGAGTTTGAAAGCCTATTAACTCCAAATACAGCTCTAGCTTCAGTGATGTGGGCTAACAATGAGACCGGTAACATCTACCCAGTACCTGAGTTAGCAGAGATTGCTTACAAGCACGGCGTAATGTTCCACACCGATGCTGTACAGGCAGTAGCTAAAGTACCTATCTCATTAAAAGGCACCGAGATCAATATGCTCTCTTTCTCAGGTCATAAGATCCATGCACCAAAGGGTATTGGTGTACTGTATGTAAGACGTGGTACCAGATTCATTCCATTCATGAAGGGCGGTCACCAAGAGCGCGGTAGAAGAGCAGGTACTGAGAACGTACCTTATATCGTAGGTTTAGGTGTAGCCTGTGAATTAGCCAAGAAGAACCTAGCTGTAGTATCTTCAAGAGTAAAAGCTCTAAGAGATAAACTAGAACAGGGTATCTTAAAGTCAATTCCAGACTGCTTTGTAACCGGTGATGAGTCAAGAAGAACTGATAACACCTTAAACGTAGCATTCAAGTTCGTTGAAGGTGAGGCAATTCTGTTAATGTTAAATGAGTACGGTATTGCAGCATCATCAGGTTCAGCTTGTTCATCAGAGTCTCTAGAGCCTAGCCACGTAATGAGAGCTATGAATGTTCCATTCTCAGCAGCTCACGGTACTATCCGCTTCTCACTCTCAAGATTCACTACAGAAGCTGAGGTTGATAAGACCATTGAGGTACTGCCAGGCATTATCAGCACCTTACGTAAACTCTCTCCATACTGGAAAGAGGGTAAGCCTCAGATCCAGGGACTTGATCATGACTTTGATGCTGACAGCAAAGAAGTTCGTGCATAGTAGTCTTTCTTACTTATCTGCCTGAACTCAGGCAGATAGTCTCATTTAATCTGCCAGGAAACTGGCAGATTTGCTAATTATCATCACAGATCACGCAAAAAGATCGCTTTCATTTTCGATTTTAATTGCCATTTAGGGCTTAATAGCCTTAAAATTAGCCACAAATATATTATTCAGATTTAACTTTTCTTACAAGAAAAGGAATTATAAGAAACTGTAAGCAGGTTATTTACCCAATAGCACTGTTAATTAAATTTACTAATAAATTTATAAATAAACTTTAAATAACTAGATATCCACTACTTAATTCAGAGGATGTTTTTGTCCTTTGGCGGATTATTTTTTTATTTAAGTACTAGGTACAGCATCACAATAACAATAGGTGTGTTTTGGACGTTATTTTAGGCAAAATCTGGTTAGTTATATTTAATTCACTGATTTTGTTACCAATGCTCTATTCTGTTATCAAAACAGAAAAGAGGTTAGCCAATATTCATGTTATTTCTATCTTGTCTGTGTTTGTAACACAGGCTACTGATATTGCTGTAACTGTATCAAGCTACCGTAATTCTCTATTCTTAAACTCATATCTATTAACACTCATGTGGCAGTTGTCATTACTGCTCTCAATCGTGTCTGTGTTCTATTTGGTTTTAAATGAGCTAAAAGAAAAGTATCAGAGAAACAATTTAAAATCAGACTGGGCTTATGTAGTACCAGCTATCTTTGAAGCCTCTTTATTAGTCTTCTTTAACTTAAGTGCCTTTAATGCAACTGATGTCTCTTTAATCTCAACTGCAACAGGCACCAGTTTATATTTCATTATCAATTTCTATATCCTAATCGGTTCATGGCTCTGCTATAAGACCTATGTCTATAACCTTGATTTTGATATTAAGTACATTGCAAGAAAGCATTTCTTTTTCTACTTAATCTTATGTTTAGTGCTGTTCTTACAGCAGCTGATTTTCGGTTATGTAGATTTTGCAACCTCAATTACTACCTTACTCATGTTCAACATCATGACTCATTCTAAGACTCTGATCTCTCAGGATGCCCTCTCAGGTGTTAATAATCGAGTAAGCTTTAACAAGTACATCAATAACGTCTTTGTTTCACGTGAGCATGGTGCAGCTTTTATTGTCTTTATTGATATTGATAAGTTCAAACACATCAATGACACCTACGGTCACATTGAAGGTGATGAGGCTATTGCCTTAGTAGGTAAGACCCTAAAGAGCATTGCAGGTGAGACCAATTCATTTGTAGCTAGAATGGGCGGTGATGAGTTCGTCCTAGTGGTAAATGGCGCTGATGAGACTAAAGTTAAAAGGATCATTCAGAACATTACCTATGAATTAGAAGAAAGACTCATCTTTTCAAACAAAGAATATGATTTGACTGTAAGTTGTGGTTATGTTCCTGTAGCTCCAAATTCTAAGAACATCAAAGAACTTATCGCTAAAGCAGACAAGCTTATGTACTTAGATAAGCAGAATAAGAATCAAGGAGCTGTAAATGGAGTCTATTAGTATCAATGCAACTTCGATGTTCTATTTCTCTGTTGCAGCTATCTTTATTCTCTTTACCTTATTAAAAAATCAGTCATTAGTGGTCTCATCAAATTCAAAGATCACTTTTAACTTGTCTTTATTTTTGATGGCGCAGGCTTTTTTAATCGGTCTGTTTGCACTTTTAGATGTCTTTAAAGAAAAAGCTATCTTTACAGAGCATGTGTTAGGTTTTAACACTATCTTTGCATCAGTTGGCTTTATCATGGGCTATGTTTCTTTTGCCACTCCATTTATCCTGTTTGTGCTCTTGAAGATCCATGCTCATGGCAATCACTTCATGAACAATAAGATAAGACGCTCTATCTATGGCTTCTTTTTTATAACCTCAGCTATTTATGTTTATGAAGCTACCTGTATTATCTATGAATACTCTCACGAGATTACCATCACTCAGGCTGATAGACTCTTTTTAATCTTTATCCCTGTAGTTAAGATGCTGTTTTTCTTACTAGCAGCAGGTGAGCTTAACAAATTCTTAAAAGATCTATGTGAAGGTTCGATTGTTTCTAAACAGGCTTCAGTGCTGTTAAGAATATTCTTTGTCATAGCTCCATTTATCATGATCCCTTTAGGCTGGTTCTACACACTGCCATGTATGTTTGGTCTTTTAGTCTGCATGGTTTTTGTAATGCAGTTAATCTCACAGGACAGAGCAGTATCTGTGGATTTCTTAACCGGTCTTAATAACCGTAAAGAGCTCATGAGATATTTAGGTAGACTTTTTGAAAAGTCTGATGAGTTAGACCATAACTTAGGTCTTATCTTTATTGATATCAATGACTTTAAGGGCATCAATGACACCTATGGTCATAATCAGGGTGATAAAGCCTTATTAACTGTAGCTTCATGTCTTAAAAAGGCAGCCTTTAAAAAGAACTGCTTTATCTGCAGATATGCAGGTGATGAGTTTACTGTAGTGCTAAAAGAATCAACCTCAGAGACTGCACAGGATTATATCGATGCTTTAGAAAAAGAGCTAGATAAGTGCAATAACTCAGGCAACTATGCTATGACTATTTCTCTGTCTATAGGTCATGTTCAGTACTCAGAAAAATACCTATCTCCTGATGACTTTATTGCAGCAGCTGATAACCTAATGTATGACCAAAAGGCCAAGCATAAAGAAGAGCATCGCAATTTAGAAGAGATGATCTAGTTAAGTTTAGCTATAGCTACAGATTAGAAAAAACACTAGATTAGCTAAAAGCAGTAGATTAGTTAAAAACAGTTTTATATAAAAAGGCTCACCTTTTAGGTGAGCTTTTTTATAAAGAAGTGAAGTTTGAAGTAGATACGTTTGAGCTTTTTTATAAAAGCCTCTACAATGATGATATTGAAAACTAAGGATATGAAAATGACAAATTACAGTGAACTTGCAAACGGCGGAATTACTTTAATCAAACCATATCAGGCTGGTAAGCCAATTGAGGAAGTGCAGCGCCAGTTAGGTTTAAACGATGTCATCAAGTTAGCATCAAACGAGAACCCATTTGGTATGGGGCCTAAGGCTAAAGAAGCTGCTTTAAAGTGTGTAGAGCAGGGTAATATTTACCCAGATTCAAATGGCTACTACTTAAAGCAAAAGTTACATGACAAGTTTGGTTATGATCCTGAGAAAATCACTTTAGGTGCAGGTTCAAACGAGCTTATTAACTTATTATTTGCAGCCTTTGTAAATGATAAGGTAAATGTAGTATTCCCTGAGTACTCATTTGTAGTATATCCAATGGAAACTACCGTAAACGGCGCTAAAGCTAAAGTTATCCCTTTAAAAGATTACAATGCAGATCTAGATGCAATTGCTGCTGCTATTGATAAAGATACACGTATTGTAGCTTTTGCCAACCCTTCAAACCCAATCGGTACAGCAATCAGTTCAAAGTCTATGAAGGAATTTATTAAAAAGGTTCCTAAGACCACATTAGTTGTAATCGATGAAGCTTATAACGAGTTTAACAGTGGCGATGATACTTTTGAGGATACAGCTTGCTGGACTGACGAGTTTGAAAACTTAGTTGTATCACGTACCTTCTCAAAGGCATATGGTCTAGCAGGTTTACGTGTAGGCTATATGGTAGCTAACAAAGAGATCACCTCAATTCTAAATCGTTTAAGAGCTCCATTTAACGTCAATATCGTAGCTCTTGCAGCAGCTGTTGCAGCTTTAGATGATACTGAGTTCTTAAAGAAGACTGTTGAGAACAACACTCACGAGCGCCAAAGATATGCTACTTTCTGTAAAGAGCATAACTTATTTATGATCCCATCAAAGGCTAACTTCGTGGCTGTTGATTTTAAGGGCTATGATGCACAGGCAATAGCTGATAAGCTATTACATCAGGGCATCATTGTGCGTCCACTATTAGGCTACAAATTACAGGATATTTTAAGAATTTCTATTGGTAAGCCTTCAGAGAATGATAGACTGTTTACTGCCCTAGATAAGATCTTAAAGGAAATGAAATAATTGAAAAACGCCCTTAATTTAAAAAAGATAAAGTCCGTTGAAGGCAAGGTGATCTTGCCAGGATCAAAGAGCCTTACCAACAGAGCTCTGTTAATTTCAGCTTTAGCTAAAGGCAACACCAAGTTATTAAATGTCCTAAAGTCTGATGATACTTCACGTATGATCGAGGCTTTACAGACTTTAAAGGTAAAGTTAAAGGTTAATGCAAGTTCTGTTGATGTAACTGGCATGGGCGGAGTCTTCAACGAAGGTCTGAACAGTGTTGAGCTGTATTTAGGTAACGCAGGTACTGCTATGCGTCCTTTATGTGCAGCTTTAGCTGTGTCTACAGGTGTCTTCACCCTAACCGGTGAACCTCGTATGATGGAGCGTCCTATAGGTCCTTTAACTGAAGCTTTACGCTCATTAGGTATCAACATCGAATACCTTAACAATGATGGTTTCCCACCAGTACGTATTCGTGGTGCTGTACCTAAGGTTCATGAGGTGACAATAAGTGGCTCTACCTCAAGTCAGTTTATTACTGCACTTTTAATGGCAGCTCCAGTCTGTGGCGGTTTAAAGATTAAAATCAAGGGCGATTTAATTTCAAAACCTTATGTTGATCTTACTGTAAAGCTCATTGAAAAGTTCGGTGCAGTAGTATCACGCAACGGTTATTCAGAATTTACCGTAGAAGGCACAGGTTATACTTCACCTGGTTCATATTTAATTGAAGGTGATGCAACTGGTGCTACTTACTTTGCGGCAGCTGCTGCCATAGGTGGTGAGTTAGAGCTCTACGGTTTACCTGAGGATTCTGTACAGGGTGACATCAAGTTCTTAGATGTGCTTGCTAAAATGGGCGCTAAGATCAAGAAGACAGATAGCTCTGTAATCATTAAAAAGTCAAAGTTACATGGTATTGATATTGATATGAATGCAATGCCTGATGCTGCTATGACTTTAGTTCCATTAGCTCTTTATACAGATGGTCCTGTAACTATCAGAAACATCGCTAGCTGGAGAGTTAAAGAGACTGACAGAATTGAAGCTATGGTAAAGGAAATGTCTAAGTTAGGTGTTAAGGTAGAGTCAGGTGAAGACTTTATCAGCATTGATGCTTCAACACGCAATGATGTAACCCCAACTTTTGATACCTACAATGATCACCGTATGGCAATGTGTATGTCATTAGTAGCTTTTGACAGAGACATTGTTATCAATGATCCTGAGTGTATCAATAAGACCTTCCCAACTTACTTTAATAACTTGAAGTCTGTAAGTAAGAACTAAAAGGTTTTGTCAGGTTTATAACTAATACCTGTGATTAAGTCATTTGACTTAATCATTAAAAAGCTCTTGTAAGCACATGCTTTAAGAGCTTTTTTAATTGGAAGTTAAAAATAAGATCTCTAAAACCAAGCTTTTGAAAAATAAAAGACAGAAAAATAAAAGACATAAAATTAAAAGCACAGAAAAATAAAAGACTGTAATAAGCTAGTGTCGCTAAGTTCTATCAAAGTAAATAAGCTTAAGCTTCACCCATAAAGATTAGACTTGATAAGTAAAAGATAATCTTAGGATAAAATCAGTATGAAAAAGGTATTTGCATCAAAGTTAATTGGAGCAGTGTTGCTGTTACTCGGTTGTAGAGCAGATGCTGTAGAAACTACTTTTTTAAACAACACTTTTAACATCTCTCTTCCTGAGAACTACTGTGTTCTCAATCAAGATACTAACTACTATAAATTTACCAAAGCTGCCTTTGGTAACTCTGTAAACTTTGGATTTATTGCAGCTCCCTGCATGGATACTAAAGCTTTAGAACAGGGAAATATCAGAAGATTAAGTCACTACATTGCCTTTACTCAAATCGGCATTGACGGTAACTATGGCTACTTTAAGCTAGGCAGATTTGTGTATGTAAATCTTGCAAAAGCATTTAAGTCAGCACCATTAGATAGAGTAGAGAACTCTGTTAACCGACGTATTGCTCCATTTGGCGCAAAGGTGTCAAATCTTGGGTATAAGTTGCAGTCAGCCTCAGACTCCTATGCTTTGTTCCTAGCTACAGTTAATCTAAATGGCTTTGGCGCCAATAAGAAAGCAAACCTTTTGGGTATTACCACTTTAGTACAAGAGATCCCTGTAGGCTTATATGTCTTTGATGAAGATCCTAATGAGACTAAAACTAAAGAAGCTATAAAACTCCTGTCAAAAGCAGCTTCATCCTTCTAAAATTTCAAGATAAAAAAAATCCAGTGCCTAACGGCACTGGACCAAAGGTAAGATAAATCTTAAAAATCCAAAACAGTATTTAAACTGGTTGGGGCGCTTAAACATAACAACCGCCCAACATTCGGTTGCTATGTCTTAAGCTTTATAGAAAGTATATAGACGCTTTAGGTATATGTAAAATACTAATTATTTATACCTCGTTATAGCTAATCTGTATAACTGATTTGACAATAAATAAGGCGATAAGACAAGCAGACTGCTAGCCTGATCTTTGAGCATTCAAGTGAATTTGAGCATTCGAAGTGAATTTGTTAGTAGATTTTTGAAAAGAAACTAATTGAGAAAACAAGAAATTGTGTAAGAACTAACATCAGAACATCGTGTAAGAACTACATTCAGACTTAAGTCTCGTGTAAGAACTCAAAATAGATCATAAGAATAGAAAAGGTAAAGCCAAAAAGCCTTTCTTTACTCTTTATTTTTGATTTAATCAGGAATTAAAAAGGGGAGAGATTTAGATGGTCGGTGATGTAGGGTTCGAACCTACGACCCTCTGGTCCCAAACCAGATGCGCTACCGGGCTGCGCTAATCACCGAACGGAAAGCATTATAAGAATTGACTGAGCTGATGTCAATTTTTTTTCAGATCTTTTTCAAACTTTTTTCAGGTATTTCAACTTACTTCATCTGCAATAGGTCCTGAAAAACAAAAATAAATCTGCATGAATAGGATAAATATCGGCTTTGTTAAGAGGTATCTTATAAAAGGCAGGATCTTCAACTATGAACGTGTCCTGAAGCAACTGTTCAAAACTCAAAGCAAATCAAAATCTCAAATCATTCAAAATCGCTAGATACTTAAAACGTAACTATCTTTGAAAAGACCATACATTTAATTGAACAGATTTTTTATAACTTGGTAACAAAAATATATCAACTAAATTAACCATGTCTATCTACTAATGTAAACTGACATCTAAAATGCGGAGTAACTAATACTTATAAATCAATAAGACAAATTAAAATTGCACCTGTAAATTAGCTTAAAAGATCGAATTTCTAAAAATGAACCTCATTTTTAGTAAAAAACGAGGTGTTTTTTACTAAAAACTCAAAAACTGAACTATGTGATAAAAAATTTTAAAAAATAATTTTTTACTAACTCATTGATTTTTAAGAATTCATAAAAATTCTTAAAAAATATTTTTTGAGAAAGTGATCACAAATGAAAAAAATGTGATATAGTTCACGTACTCCTTATGTTTGTTTGATTGTTGTCCCCTGAATGATTTTTTGTATTCAGGGGATTTTTCTTTCTGGGGTATTCAATTTTTTTCTGAGGTATTAAGTCAACCTCACTTCACAAGTTAAACAACTTCCAATCATCAATTCCTTATATCTTTACTAACAGAGCTTTTGTCTAATACTGTCTTCAACGCTATGGTCTTAAAACGTTATCCATGTATTCAGCTTTGGCTTTATAATGCTTAAGTTCATATTTTTTAAAACTGACTTACACTTTATTGTTTAACATTCTGAACACACAGCATTTTTTTGCTACAATAATCCACTTATATAATAAAAATATAACTATGAAAGCATCGACATAATTTAATTTTGTTGAGAGTGGAGAACAAAGGATGTCTTTTGTATCAGATTTTAAGAGATTAACTCTAGTTTTAGCTGTATCAGCTTCTTCAATGTTAGTTTGCAACGGCTGTATCACTGCTTTAGTAGGTGCAACTGCAGCAGGTGCTGGTGCTGTTATCGGTTCTGACAGCCGTACTGTTGATGTACAGGTTGATGATCAGAAGATCGAAAACCAGGTAGGCAGAATTTTAAAGAATGATCGCATGAGATCAGATTCAAAAGTCTTTAGAGTTGACTGTGTATCAGTAAATGGTAATGTGCTGTTAGTAGGTCAGACTCGTGATACAGAGTACATGAACTGGGCTTTAGGCTACATTAAGAAAGTTCCTAACGTAAAGAGAATTTTCAACTGCGTATCTAACAAAGATCCTATTAAGACTAGTGTGATTGCTCATGATGCTTTCATCACTTCAAAAGTTAAGAGTGCTCTTTTATTCGGTTCAAAGATTAGCTCAGGTAGATTTAAGGTATATACCGAAGATAGCGTAGTTTACTTATTAGGCTACATCACTCGTGACGAAGGTCAGAGAGCTATCAACCAGACCAGAAAAGTTGGCGGTATCAAGAAGATCCACCCAATCTTTGACTATATGGATGCCTCAGGTACACCTAACTCATCAGATGGTGCTCCTGTAGTATCAGATAATTCATCAGAATCATTAACTGTAACACCAGCTACAACTACTAGAAGCTCATCATCAATGGCTAATGAAGTTCAGTCTGATGTTGACAATGGTGGTGCTGTACTTGAAGATGACACTGACTTGTTAGCTCCAAGTGCTCCAGCTCAAAGTTTCTAATCAGAAAATAATATGGCTCAAAGATCTAAACCCCAAGCAGTCTTCTTTGTGGATGCATACACCCCAAATGAAGGTGAGATGGGCTTATGCCTTGAATATGGCATTCTCAGCTGGTCTAGCTTAAAAAAAGATAGACCAGAGGTATATGTACATTCATTTTTAAAACCAGCAACTACTCCTAATCGAGTACGCTGGTCTAATGCATCTGTTGAGATGCATATCTCAAAAGATTTCATTGAGAACAACAGTGATCTTCCAACTATCGATGACATGATTGAAGCTGATTACTTAAAAGGTAAATCAGTGGTCTGTTTTGATAGTACTGTAGAACCTTTCTATTCACTATTAGAAAAAAGTTCAGAGGTAGTATCCATAGTTCAGCTTTGGAATGATCTGTTTGCCGATAATGAAAAAGCTCTATTATGTACCACTCTTTCAAAGATGTGTGACTTCATTGGTATGTTGCCAGATGATAAGGAAAACACCAATTACACACCTTTGTTAAAGCGCCTGCATCAAATGGCAGCTTTATGGTTCTTATTAGAGGAAATGTCAAAGCACCCTAAGTCAAAACGTACTATGGGCGCAGGTGGCATGCAGTTCAACTTTATTTGGCCATTACCTAAGACCAAAGAAAAGTGGTTTGAGCGCGATGTAAACTCTTTTAAAGATCTGACTGATGACGAGATTAAAGAGTTCTTCAGTGGCACTTTAGCAGACAGAATCAACTGGTTTGAGATGAGTATGTATGCCTGTGACTGGGTCTTCCATCGTCAAAAGAACAGGGGTACAGAGGATCTTGAAGGACGTAATGAGATGGCAGATTTCATCTTTAAAAACGTCTTAAACTTCAAGATGCAAGTTTGGGTTCTGATTTACTACTCAATCTACAATCACAGATTAGAGACCGCAAGACAAATTGCCTTAGACCGATGCGACTTGCGTAAATTAAAGAGTGCTCAGTTAGAGAACTTCTCAAACTTTATCATTGAAAACCTAGATGTTTTCTTATCAGGAGATCAAAAGCAAAAGCTTTTAGCATCTTTAATCAAACAGTCTTTTGATGCTAATGGCTCAGCTCGTTTTGAGCATTTTGATTTTGATGCTCTGCAAAAGCAGTATGCTTCTCACCGTGGTGATGATCAGAAACTGTACTTTACAGATAATGCTCCTGACACTAAGTTAAAGAACTGCTATAAAGAAATTCGTGACGCTTCAGGACGTACTATTTACAGACGTTATGAGGTAAAGGGCAGAGGTAAAGAGAGAGCTGCTGCAAAAGATCTTGTACTGAGAAATTTAAACAGACTCTATAACGATGCTCGTAACGTCTTTTCAGATATGTGGCTTACTCCATCCTTAAAACTGTGGATACAGTTTATTACAGGCTGCAATATCGCCGAGATTGTGCGCCCTGTAAGAGCAAACGACTCAAGTGAGTTAATTGAGGTAAGAACAAGCCTTAGCAAAATACTTGAAAGATGTGCTTATGAATATCTTTTAAAACTGTATAATGAGCTCAAAAAGATTTTTGCTGCATTACAGGATGACAATATTGAGATCCCTCCATTCCAATTTAACTTCCAGGGAATTTCAATTGAAGTAGAGATCATCTCAGCTGCAAAAGTTGGCTTCTTTAAGCGTTTATTTAGTTTTGAGTAAATCAGTTTTGAGTATAACTATGTAAGATCTTCTGAGTATCTTACATAGTAGTAATAGTGAAAATGATCTTAAATTCTTTAAAAGCTGCTGCATTTACGGCAGCTTTATTATTTGGTGCAAACACAATTGTAAGTACAGCTAATTCAGCTGAGGTTATCGGCGAATACGCAAACGGCTGTATTAAAGGCGCAGTACCCCTGAACAGTGGTACCAACTATCAGGTTCAGATCTGGGGACAGGGCAGAAACTACGGTCATCCAGAGCTTATCGATTACATTCAAAAGTTGGTACTAAGAGCCAAACACTACAATTTACCTGATCTTTTGATAGGTGACTTATCCAAAAGACGTGGTGGCTCATTCGGTGGTGGTTCAAGTCATGGTTCACATCAATCAGGTTTGGATGTAGATATTTCCTTTGACTTTGCAACCCCAAAGAAATCCTTTTATGAGCTCTCTCATCCACAGGATGTATATCTTGTGGATACACATAATAGAGTAACCAAAAACTTTGATAAAAGACGTGTAGCTTTAATTTATCTTGCTGCAGCTGACAGCCGTGTTGAAAGAATATTTGTAGCTCCTGGTATTAAAAAAGCCTTATGTCAGGTCTATGAAGGTCATGATAAGAGCTGGCTACAAAAACTGCGTCCATGGTTTGGACACAGAGGTCATATGCATGTAAGACTTGCCTGCCCATTAGACAGTCCTTTGTGTGTAAATCAGGCTAAAGCTCCACAAGGAGATGGCTGCGGTCAGGAATTAGACTCATGGCTCTATCCAAAGAAATATGCTCAAAAGCCAGCAAAAAAGGGCAAACCTCAGGTTAAAAAGAAGAGAGTTATGCCAGCAGAGTGTAGAGCACTATTTGCCTCATCTTCATACTAAAAGGGCAAAGTACTCAGGAGAACCTGACAAAGCTCAACATTGGTTCTTAATTTAACCTATCGTAAAGATAAAGAGTGCTTTGCACTCTTTATCCAATCCTCAATCAAAAGCAAGCTAAAACCAAATCTTAATCCTTCACTTAAATTCAAGCGACAGACCTAATACCAGCCGTAGCTGGTGAAAAATGGTGCAAATCCATTGTCTTCACAAGAATTGCTTACATTTTTTTTACATAAGGTAAACTAGTCCCATTGTTGTTGTAAAAATTCAATTTAGGCTCTAATAAATAACGGAGATAAACATGGTAAAGGTAGCCGTAGTAGGTGCTAGTGGTTATGCTGGAGCACAGCTTTGCAGAATTATTTCAAGACATGAGAAGTTAGAACTTACAGGTCTATTTGTATCAGAGAATTCACTAGATAAGGGTAAAAAGATTTCAGAGCTTTATGGCGAGTTAAATGGTGTATGTGATAAGGTTCTACAGCCATTAACTGGTGCTAAAGACATCATTGATATTGCTGATGCTGTATTTTTAGCAACTGATCATAAAGTAAGTCATGATATTGCTCCTACTTTAGTAGATGCTGGTGTTGCAGTATTTGACCTGTCAGGTGCTTTTAGAATTTCAAATACCGATGTCTTTGAAAAGGCATACGGCTTTGCTCATGAGCACAAAGATCTTTTAAAGAAAGCTGTTTATGCTTTAGCAGAGTATGTTGATGTAAAAGCTCTTCAGAATACCAAGATGATCTCACTGCCAGGCTGCTATCCTACAGCTTCACAGTTAGCTCTAAAGCCTTTAATTGAGAACGGGTTATTAGACTTAAATTACCGTCCATCAATTAACGCTGTATCAGGTGTATCAGGTGCAGGACGTAAGGCAAAGCTTACCAACTCCTTCTGTGAGGTAAGCTTAAACGCTTATGGTGTATTTACCCACCGTCATCAGCCAGAGATTGCTGAGCACTTAGGTACAGAGGTTATCTTTACACCTCATTTAGGTGACTTTAAGCGTGGTATTCATGCAACCATCAATGCAAAGTTAAAAGATGGTGTAACTCCTGAGCAGGTAGCTAAAGCTTATTCATACTATGACAATAAGCCACTAGTAAGAGTAAAGAAGGGTATGCCTAAGTTACAGGATGTTCAGTACTTACCATTCTGCGATATTGGCTATGCAATGAAAGATAACTACATTGTTATTTGCTCATGCATTGATAACCTTTTAAAGGGTGCATCAGCTCAGGCTGTACAGGTACTAAATCTATATTACGGCTTTGATGAGACACAAGGTCTTATCTAAGAGAAAGTAACCTTAAAATCTCTTAAATAATGCAGAGGACTTTCATCTCTGCATTATTTTTAACTAGTCAACTCAAACTCAAAACTCAAAAACACAAAATCAAAATTCAAACAGCTATCTTCAAGTCTTGATGTGAAGAGTATTACTCTCAGCAAGTTTTAAGATCCCTATCATCAAAAAGAAAAGTAACAATCGTCTTACTTTACATTTGAGCTTATCTATCAAGCTTTTGCTGTCTTTTAAGAGAACTCAATAACTTCGACTTTTCTGCAACCTCAAATTTGATCTCAATTATTGTTGTAAACGATCAAATTTAACAAGGGCAAACCTTACAAGTCCCATCTGAAGATAGATTTTTGTAGTCCTAATACGCTCATCTAAAAGCCCTTATTGCATAAGCAGATCAAATTTTAAAAAGCCTCAAAATGATCTTTTTGATCATTTATTTATACAAAGTTCTAGCTTTTTGCTTTTAATCTGATATATACTGTATGAGTAATACATAATTTATGATGTAATTAAGGAAAAATCAATGTTTGATTCAACTAAACTCATGTCTACAAGTGATGATTTTGTGGTTCTAAGAGAGAGCAACAGTTACTTTGTGGATAAAACTATGCTGATAAAAGAAGCCGTAGAAAATTGTTGGGATAGCAATGTTCTTACTAGACCTAAGGGCTTTGGTAAAACCACCTTTTTAACTATGATGAGGGCATTTTTAGATGTTGATGTGAATAATCCTGGCAGTACAGAAAAACAGCAAAAGCTCTTTGCTGGCACCAAGATCCTTGAAGACAAAGAATTTTGTCAAAAGTTTATGGGACAGTACCCTTGTATCTATCTGCCATTAAAAGATGTGAAGGGAAGAACTTATGAGGAAGCTTATGAAAAATTTGCAAATACAATTTATGAATCCGCAAAAAAGTTTGCTTATTTGTTAGACAGTCCAAAACTAAGAGAATCTGACAAACGAGAATTTAAGAGATACTTAGATCCTGATTATCTTATGGATATTGATAATGCCATTGGAGTTGAAAGATATGTAAGAGTGCTTTCTCGTCTTCTTAATATTCATTTTGAGCGATCAGTGTTTCATTTTATTGATGATTATGAAATACCAATCTTTGAAGGTAAAAATCACTGTTATCTAAATCAGATTTCATACTTGATTGGGCGTTTGCTTTGGTGTCTTCGTGACGAGAACTCTTCAATAAGACAGTCATATGTATGTGCTACTAATTCTGTAGGCAATGAGATTATGTCAAGTCAGTTAAGTCATTCTGACCGATGCAATGTAGAAGATTGGCGATTGTCGACAGATTTTTGTTTTGGTTTTACACCTACAGATTTAGATGAACTTTTAGAGAGCTTCTGCTTAAGTAAACATAAGGATTTTATTGTAGAAAACTTTGGTGGCTATGAGCTTACAGATGGAACTTCAATAAGCCCATTTGATGTTGTAAATTTCGTAAACGATAGGTTGAAGAAAAAGAAGCTTCCTAAGAACTTATTAGAAAACTCAACTTTTGCATTTCAAAAATTGAGTTAAAACGTTAAATATAAGCGGTCCTGCACCGACTTTGCTCTTTAAAATATGATTTTTGATTATAAAGCCTAAGGTGATAT
>OMZC01000024.1 GCA_900315395.1 uncultured Gammaproteobacteria bacterium | reverse complement strand
TTTTTAAAGATCAATCAAAACAGGCTATTTTTGAGATCTTCTGATCTGGTATATGACTAATTTTTTCAATGTTTTTTCCGTCTGAGTTTTCTTTGATTATCGCGCTAGGCAATGCTTTAAAGTGGACTCTCAATGTATTGCCTAAAAGTTCATATCTTGGTAACTCACAACCATATTCTCTGCAAGAGTCACAGATCTTTTCAATGCCACGTCCCCAATGTTCAATGAATCCAGCTCTGTAAAATACATTTGCGAAAGTTGGATTATATGGCATAGATGTATGCGATCTCATTAGAGTATCTACGGTCCATCCCTCTGGAAGAATGCAGGTATTGCTTATTATCATTTGCTCTTCTTCAATCCTGATTTGAATAGGATAGCCATACATATAGCAATTGTGAACAATTGCATTAAATATAGCTTCTCTGATAGCAGGTCTAGGATATGGATATGTCTCTATTCTTCTATCGTGTTCGTACGAGATCTTAGCTTTTAGGTATTTTAAATATATAAGATCAACTATCTTATCAGCAGTTGATATTAAAGAGCCTTCAAGCATGTCGTGGTATAAGACTTCTGCGTGATCCCCAAACATTCCAACTTGAACATGGCTGCCCATTTGAACAATTGATGGATTTTTGTAAAAGAGAAGAATAGCTGTTCTTTTTAGTTTGCCATTAGATATGAGATCTAACTTTTTGAGCAATTCTTCATTAGATATATTTAGATCAGACTCGCTCATGCGTTTTCTTTGGAGAGCTTCTCTTCTAAAGATTCTAAAACTGTCTTCATCAAGATCTTCAACAGAAATATTATCTACAGTGACATCTTCCCAACGAAAACCTGTTTTTCGTGTAATGAATTCGGTTAAAGCTAGTCCTGTTAATTGCTGCTTAGTGCTGCCACTTCGAACATGAAATTCTCCATGGTAACTAATAGGAAAAGAGCTAGGCGCTACTTTTATTTCAATATAGTCGAGACCATTCTTTGTTTTCTTGTTAACCTGAGCCACAATACCTAAGCCTGACTGAATCTTATTAGGAAGATCTTCAAGCAATTTTTTACAGTTGTTTACACCAACAACATTGCCGTCATCATCTAAACCAATATACAGAATTCCGCCTTGGGCGTTTGCAAATCCGCAAAGCCATTTTAAATAATCATCTTTCATGTATCTTTGTATTCAATGTTTTGGCTTTCGGACATAAAATGCTCTCTTACTTAATAACGCATCTTTATCTGTTTTTAGCAGACCGTTGATTAAAATGAATCTTTCTCGTGATGCGTTATTTCAACAAGTAAGACGGTATTAGTCAAGTTAATTGTACTAGATAGCAAGCTTTCTCTTGATGTACTGAATACTATCAGTGATGGTATTAGTATCAGTTGCAGAGGATGCTGAGGTTACACACTTAAGACCAGCATGATCACCATCAATTAACTCACCATAGCAGGTAAGAGGTAATACCTGACCTAAGACCTTAAGTCCCATAGACTTTAACTCTCTATAAGCTGCAACTGTAAATTCAGCGCCTTTAGTATAAAGAGCCTGTACATCTGGACGTTTTTCTAAGACCTTTTGTACAATCTGACCATAGGCTGTAGAAATGATATCTAAAGCTTCAGTTTGAGTTCTGTTAGTCTTTAATAGCATTTCCTGATATTCAGCTGACAGCTGATTGTTAACTTCCATATTGTCAGATACAGCAAATGAGATGGTGTAGTTATTAAACTTAGTTGAGATCTCATCTACTACACGGTTAATCTCTGCATTACGGTGTTGCTGATCTTCTAATAACTCAAGATTATGTACAGTGACGATATTAACCTTCTCTTCAAGTCTTAACAGTTCAACCTGAGCTGAAATTAAAGGATTTACACCACCTACAATACCAAAGATCTTAGCTCCAGAAGCTGCTGTAGCTACTGACTTGGTTCTCATTACCTTACGGGCTAATGTAGCTGTAAATGGACCAGGATCTACAGCTAAGAACTTAATCTTTGAGAGCACTACAGCATCAGCAATCATGTTGATATCTTCCTGTGAAGTACAGTCAAAAACAATTGCTCTGGTACCGGAGTCTGCTAGCTCTTTAATCTTTTGTGCTAGATTATCTGTACCTTTTAAGAATTCTTTTAAGTGTAAAGGCTCTGCTTTGTACTGGAATTTTTCAGTGAACAGATCTGCTACACGACCAGATTCAGCAGGGTACAGATCTTCAAGGCCAGCTAGAGATTTTTGCAGTGGTTTACCATCAACTAGGATATAACCGCCTACATTGGTTCTGCGCAGAGCAGGGAAGGCTGGAACTACAATTGCAACTCTATCAGGATCTCCTAGAGCATCTAATAGAGCTTCAGTTTCAGCACAGGTGTTGCCTCTCATAGCAGGGTCAATTCTTTTAGCATAGAGCTTTACGTCATCAGACTTTAAAAGTTTGGCTGCTGAGAACACCATCTGATAGCTCTGTTGAGCTGTCAGATTTCTAGAATTAGTTGAATACACAAAGCAGTCATACTTTTGTGTAATAGGATCTTTTAAACCTCGAGTACTCATTAAAGAGCAAACTGAGTTGCCATTTTTCTCTAATAAAGAACCAACAGCTGAGCCGCCGGTGATTTCATCTGCAATCACTATACATTGTGGCATTATTATTTATCTCCTTTAGCCTAGAGTTGCAATCTTTGCACGTAGGGTAAGAATGCTTGAAGGTACAACAGACATTTCATCAACTCCAAGCTGAATTAATTTTCCTAGGAATTTCTCATCTGAGGCAAGCTCACCGCAGATACCAACCCAAATTCCAGCTGCATGACCATTTTTAACCGTAGTTTCTATAAGTCTTACCACAGCATGGTGGTATGGATTTAAGTAAGTTCCAAGATCTGCATTCTGTCTGTCAGCTGCCAGTGTGAACTGAGTTAAATCATTAGTACCGATACTAAAGAAATCTACTAATGGAGCTAACTCATCAGAGATCAAAGCTGCAGCAGGTGTTTCAATCATGATGCCGAATTCAACATCATCTTTAAAAGGAAGTTCCTGATCGGTAAGTTCCTTTTTAATGTCATCGATAATTCTCTTGCATTCTACGACTTCTTCAACTGAAGTAATCATAGGGATCATGACAGAGAGGTTACCAAAGACGGAGGCTCTGTACAGAGCGCGTAATTGTGTTTTAAACAAGGCTCTATTAGTAAGACACAAACGAATTGCTCTTACACCCATAGCAGGGTTTTCTTCAGGTTTTAGCATGAAGTATTCAGCAGTCTTATCAGCACCGATATCAAGAGTTCTGATAATAACCTTTTTACCGTCCATGCCTTTTAGCACATCTTTATAAATCTTAAACTGCTCTTCTTCTGTAGGGTAGTCATGAGCCTGCATGTAGATGTATTCACTTCTAAACAGACCGATACCTTCAGCATCTGAGGCCTTTATAAGATCGATATCAGCTAAAGAGCCTGAGTTTGCATACAGGCGAATAGGACGACCTGAACGGGTTTTAGTTTCCTTACCACGATATTCTTCTAGATGAGAGTGCTGAACATCGTCAGTTTTCTTCATCTCGGTAAAGCGTAATAAGGTTGATTCATCAGGATCGATATAAACGTATCCTGAGTTACCATCAACAATCGCCTTTTTACCTTCAAGATCTTCAGTTAACTCATCGCCGATGCAGACAATGGTAGGAATACCCATGGTTCTAGCAAAGATAGCAGTATGCGATCTTGTAGAACCTTTAGAGGTGATAATACCGGTAACTTTTTGGTTATCTAGCTGAACAGTTTCTGATGGAACCAAATCATCAGTTGCAAGAATTACTGGTCCTTTGTTATCGAAGGTAAGTCCATGTTTTTTGAGCTTACCTGCATGCATCATCAGAATTTCTTTAACACGTCTTGAAATATCGATGACATCTGCGGCACGACCACGCATGTAGTCGTTATCCATTTCTAAGAACTGCTTTTCAAATTTGTGAGCAACCTTAGTTACGGCATACTCAGCATTAGTATGCTCTTTTTCAATGAGTTTATTAACAGAGGAGACATAGTCAGGATCATCTAACATCATCTGATGGATCTGGAAAACTACAGCATTTTGCTCGCCTAGTTTTTCTAAAGATGCATCATACAATGCGCTCAATTGTGAGATAGCATGAAGTCTAGCTTTTTCAAAGCGTTCGCATTCTGCTTTAGTATCTGAAACAGAAGTCTTTTCAAGACCAGTTTTAGCTCTTTTTAAGAAGCTAATAGTACCAAAGGCGATGCCTTTGTTGGCAACAGTACCTTTGAGCATCGAAATATTCTTATTTTTGCTGTTCAAGATATCACCTTTTGTCATTAGATAAGTCTTTAGATCATAAGGGTATATTCTGATTATATCTACAAATTCTCATAAGTTAGGTGATAGGTATATAAAAAAAGAAGATTGAAGGCTAAATTTTAAGGTAAATAGAGTAGTTGAAAGCAAGCTCTGTGCTCTGATGTGAGTTGCATGTGTTCTATAACTTTCAACAGGTTTTAACCAACACATTTTAACCGACACGGTTTAACTCTTACAGCGTGTTTTTAAACTTAAGCATTTTTTACACTTAAGCATTTTTACACTTGCAACATGCTTTTTAACATACAGTATCTTTTAAAAACAAAAGGGGACGATCTCATATAAGCAAGAGCTTATAAGGGCAGAATTATATAAAGCTGTGTTAGTTTTTACCTTACCTTGGAGCTACATAATCAAGAAGTTACAGAGGCAAGAAAAGCAGAGTTTTAATTAGCCTATGGACAAGACTCTTAATATGGGATATCTTTATCACGTGTCCTTTCAATGTATGCGGTAAATCCGTGCTTTCTTTTTTACGGTAAATCCACGTTTTCTACATTCTAAAGGACACTTTATATATCGGAAATTACCTTATCGGGAATTCTCGATATCCAAATAAAACCTGTTTTACGGTTTACTGCATTACCATGTGGAAATATTATGCATTACTGTCAGCTCTGTTTGCAGCTCTGACAGCTATCTTTGCAAAAATAGGTGTTAAGGATATTAACTCTAATCTTGCAACCGCCATCCGCACTACTGTAATTTTATTTCTGACATGGGGCATAGTCTTTTTTACTGACAGAGTAAGTGAAATTAAAGATATCAGTCGCCATACCTGGTGTTTTTTACTACTCTCAGGAATTGCAACAGGCCTGTCTTGGCTCTTTTATTTTAAAGCTTTGCAAACTGGTGATGTTTCACGAGTAGCTCCGATTGATAAGTTAAGTGTAGTCATCACGATTTTATTAGCATTCTTTTTGTTAAAAGAACCTGTAAGCTCAAAGACCATAGTCGGTGCTTTGCTAATTACTGCAGGCAGTATAGTTATGTTATGGAAATAAGCTTGTTATGGAAGTAAACAAGCTATGGAAATAAACAAGCTGTGGAAATAGCTCAGTTATGTAATTAACCATACTGCAAAGTAATACTGTTAAGAAATCAATTCTGTTGATAATAGCTTTGTAGTAGTAGCTTAACTTTTACTTATGTACACGAGTAACTAATTTTATGTAAACAAGCGTTTACATAAGTTTAAGACAGCTGTAAGAAAGCTTAATTTAGAAAGTTTTGACAGCACTTTTATCTGATTGCTTACAAAAGAGACTGTAGAGACTCGAAGACAAATTTATTTCTTCACTATCTTGAAGGCAACTCTTTTAATTCGTTACACTTATCCTTGGAAACCTAATTTTCTAGGATAACCAAAATTGCCAAGATAGCTTAGTTTTCCAAGATAACTAAAATCAAGGATTATGTATGCAAGACATAAGTTCACAGAATACACAAATGACTGAACCTGTAGAAATTAAAGTAGGAGTCGTAGGTGATGACAACGCACCATGGCTTTTTATCAAAGATGAGCTTGCAAAAGATAATATCAAGATAACCTTAGTGGAGTTTTTTGATTTCTTTTCTCCAAATAAAGCTTTAGCTCAAGGTCTAATCGATCTTAATGCTTTTCAGCATGTAGCATTTTTGAATCAGGAAATTAAAGATCACGGTTATATGCTTGCACCTATCTGTTATACCTATCTTGATCCTATTGGTATGTACTCTAAAAAGATCAAAAGCCTTAATGATTTGAAAAAAGGTGACTCTATAGTCATACCTTCAGATCCTAGCAATGGTGGACGCTCTTTATTGGTTTTAGAAGCAGAAGGTGTAATTAAAACTAAAGTAAGCAAAGGACAGATCCCTGATGTAGGTGATATTACAGAAAACAGCTTAGAGCTTAACTTTGTAAAGATAAATCCTGCTGACACTGTAAAGACATTAGATGACTATACAGCAGCTTTTATTAACGGTAACTATGCTTTTGAAAATGGCTTTATTGCAAATCGTGATGCTGTATGTCGTGAAAAGCTGTCACCTGACGATTTATCAACTCCTTTTGTAAAGGTGCTCGTTGCAAGATCTGAAGATCAAGACAGAGCTGTATTTAAAAAGGTAATCAGTGCTTATCATTCAAAAGGCTCTGCTCAAGTTTTAAAGCAAGCAGAAGGTGGTGCTCTGATACCTGCTTTTACTTACTAGAGACTTTTCGCAGAGTAATAATAACTTATCGTCGGTAATAAGTTATGGAAGCAAGATAAGCTTTTTTAACCATGTTCTTAACATTAACGTTTTGTCATAAACACTTGGAGGAAACATGTCTTTATATAAAACTGTATTAGTTACAGGTGCGTCAGCTGGCTTTGGTTTAGCTATTTGTGAAAAGCTAGCAGGTGAAGGTTACAAAGTAATTGCCGCAGCTCGTCGTCAGGATAAATTAGAAGCATTAGCTGCTAAATATAAAGGTCAGATCTTTCCCTTAAAACTTGATGTGACAGATACAGCCTCTGTTGATGCAATTATTGAGAAGTTACCAGATGAGTTCAAACAGATTGATGTTTTAGTTAATAACGCAGGTTTAGCTCTAGGACAGGACAAGGCTTTTACTTGTTCTCTAAAAGATTGGAATACCATGGTAGATACCAATATCAAAGGATTACTCAATGTTACTCACAAACTGCTACCATTGATGGTTAAAAAGAACAAAGGCTATATCATCAATCTTGGTTCAACAGCTGGTGCATGGCCATATACAGGTGGCAATGTTTATGGTGGTACTAAGGCTTTTGTAGAGCAGTTTTCACGAAATCTAAGATGTGATTTAGCAGGTACTGCTCTTAAGGTTACTGTGATAAAACCAGGTCTGTGCTCAGATACAGAATTCTCAAATGTTCGTTTTAAAGGCGACAATGAAAAAGCAGCTGCAGTTTACAAAGATGTAGAGGCAATCAAGCCTGAGGATATTGCCAATACAGTAAGTTACTTATTAAGTACTCCAGCTCATATGAACATCAATGCTCTTGAAATCATGCCGGTATGTCAGACTTTCGGTGGTCTTGCAGTTACTAGAAATCTTAAGTTAGAAGAAAAGTAATTAGAGAAATTTAAAAAGGATGTAGGTGCTCCTACATCCTTTCTTAAGAACTTGTATTTGCTACTGTTCTGTCTTTATTACTTTATCTTCTTTACAGAGATAAAACAGTTCTTTCCTGCAAAGGCAATTCCATAGGCGTAGATACTTTGGATCATGCTGTTTTGTAAGAATGGATCTGCATAGTTCTTGCTCTCTATTTGAACTATTGCATTCTTGCTCAAAGGAATTAAATCAGATCCTACTGGAGCTGCTTTTATCTCGATGATCACAGCTTCTTCTGAGAATTCACTTTTAAAAGTGATATCTGCATAGCCATCACCAGATTCATAATTTGAATGGTATTCAGATAAGAAATCTTTAGAGCAGTTAGTAAAGACTCCGTTTAAGAAACCGTGATAATAGTTTTCGTGAGGTGCTTTTGTAGCAGTGTCTCTTATAGATACGAATTTCTTTAGATAATTACGTAGCTGAGTTTGTACAAATTCACTATCACCTGTAAACATGGCATTAGCAATTTTGTCTGCAAGATTATCTTTCTTAAAGACATCATTAAATCTCTTTTGAATATTCTTAGTAAAACAGTCTTTAATCTCTAAGTTTGGCAGTCTTACTACAATATCATCAGGATTACTTTCATTTGGAGTTAAAGCATCAGTCTTTTCCCAATCCACTGTTAAGTAACCTGTATGTAGCAATAATGACCAGAAATCATTAGGCTCATGCTCTGATAAACAGTCATAGTTCATGGAGTCATTGAGCTTAAAGCTAATTGACTTGCCATCAACTAGATCTTGCATCTTTTGGGTATCACTGTCGGTTAGATAGCCTAAGTATTCATAAACTGCAGAACTTGAGGTTGAAGTTGCCCAATAGTTATCAGCCTTTATTTTTGACAACAGCCCCTGCTGTTTAAAATCAAAATTGTCTTTAATGAAATTTACCACATCCCATGGACAGAACATCTCTTTGTCATAGAACTTGTATCCGTCATAGTTATCTTTTACCTTTTGGGCAAAGTCATTGAGCTCGTAGTCTTTTAAAAATTGATAGGTATCCTCTTTGGTAAAACCAATGATACCTGTGTACTCAGGCTCTCTATCTACTACAGTATTTACATAGAGGTTATTTACGCCTGTAAAGATGCTGTTCTTTGCGACCTTTAAACAGCCTGTCATTATGACTTTCTTTACATAAAGTTCATTTGTTTTAAGATCTTTTGGAGGGGTTTTAAAGAAATCAAATAAAGATGTGATTAAAGTTACCATCTTATCATGGTAG
>OMZC01000092.1 GCA_900315395.1 uncultured Gammaproteobacteria bacterium | reverse complement strand
ATATCACCTTAGGCTTTATAATCAAAAATCATATTTTAAAGAGCAAAGTCGGTGCAGGACCGCTTATATTTAACGTTTTAACTCAATTTTTGAAATGCAAAAGTTGAGTTACTTAAGAGACATTATGATTAAGTTATTGCATAACTGGTATTTACGCCATTTCTCAGCACCAGGTACTATTGAGTTTGCTATTGTTCTAGTTTGCTCTTTCCTTACTGTTTACTATCTAATGTGGCTTGTAGGTCCATTAGTAGTGGCATTGTGTATTGCTTACTGTTTAGATTGGTTAGTAAGACTTTTAAATCATAAATGCAAACTCTCAAGAATGTGCTCTTCAGTTATCACTATGGCTTTGTTCGTAGGTGTGTCTGTAGGTATCTTAGTGTTTGTGGTACCTAAGATCTTACAGCAGGGAAATCAGTTTTATATAAACTTACAAAAGATCAGTACCGAGACTGTAAATTCAGATAACGGTGATGACTTTGATTCAAATGTAGCAGCAAGGATCAATGAGTTTGTAGCAACTATGCCAGAGCCAATTCCTTCAATGGTTACTGAAGATGAGTTAAAAAACATGGTAGTAAATGCTCGTTCTGTAATCATCGCTAATACTACCAATATCATTAAAAATCAGGTAATGCCTTCTGTTGTGAACACCGTATCATGGCTTATGTACATGATCATCGTGCCTATTTTAGTGTTCTTAATGTTAGCTAATAAGCCTGTACTGCAAAAGCGGATCAGGACGTACATTCTGCCTAATAATCAAGCTCTAATTCATGAATTCTGGCCTCAAATCAATGCTCAGATTGAAGGCTATATCAGAGGCAAACTTTTACACATAACCATCATTGCCTGTGTAAACTCATTAGCCTTTATGTTCTTAGGTTTGAACTATGCTTTATTGTTAGGTGTAGGTGTGGGCCTATCAGTAGTGATCCCATACGTAGGAGCTGTAATTATCACCATACCGGTACTCTTAGTTTCAATCTTCCAGTTTGGTATGAGTTCAACTCTAATTTGGGTATGTGTCGTTTACATTATCATTCAGCTTTTAGACAGTAATGTTCTAACCCCATTACTCTTCTCAAAAGCTATGAACCTTGATGCATTCTCAATTCTGTCAGCTATTTTAATATTCGGCGGACTATGGGGATTCTGGGGCGTGTTCTTCTCAATTCCACTGGCTACCTTTATCAGAACCTTGATTGTTAACTGGCCAAGTACTGATGAACAGGGTAACAGGATAGAGCCTCAAAGCTAGATATATTGACCAAATTTAAGAACTAAATTTAAGAGAAACTAAAAGGCCTGCAAGTACATCGTATCCTTCAGGCCTTTTACATAACCTTATAAGTTGATTTTTCTTTACATTAGTACAGATTAGTACTTAAAAGTAATTAGTACATTAGGGTATATAACTTTCTTCTGTACTCTTTTTGCAGAGGATCACCTGACATGGTATTTAAAAGATCTAAGAAGGTCTTTTTTGCATTAGCATCAGACAGATCTTTCTTTAAGATATTAAATAAGATCTCTAAAGCTTTTGCTTTCTTACCAGCTTCAGCTAAAGCTGCAGCATAGTTAGATGCAACCTCAGAATTGTCAGGATCAGCATTGAATTTTGCTTCTAACTCTTTAATCTCAGGACTGTCAGCTGCCTGTTCAGCTAAAGTTAGTGCTGACACAAGATCTTTATAATCTTGCATTGACTGCTCTTCACGACCTGCGTTATCAAGCAGTGTATGAGCTAATTCGAGCTCTTTATTCTTAATGCACAGACGAGCATAGATAAGTTTAATCTCAACGTTCTTTTCATCAAGGTTGTATGCCTGTTTTGCTTTAGCTACAGCCTGTTGCAGATCGCCTTTTTGCTCTAGATCATTAGCTTCTTTAATTAAAAGTTCAGCTTCAGATGGCATGAACTTTTTAATGGTCTCAGGTAACTTTGCAACAATATCATCGCCTTGAAGAGCATCAACAGGGCGACCATTTTGCATTACGATAAGAGCAGGAACAGTCTGTAAACCTAACTGCATTGCTACAGCTTGTGAAACCTGTTCTTGAACATCAGCTTCAACTAGAGAAATGTACTCATTGTTATCAGTAATAGCAGCTGTAACAGCTTTAGTTGCAGCCTCACACTCAGGTGCATTCATGAAAAAGTAGACAAATACTGCCTTTTTCATTGAGGCATCGACAATTACTTCTTTTACATTCTGTTCAGTTAAACGCATCGTAAATCCTTATTTCTAACCTTTAAAACGGTTCAATTCTCTCATGGCTCTAATTAAGTTCTCAAGGTTTGGCTTGGCATCTTTAATCTTACCATCCTCGTCAATGTGAACCTTGCCGTTACGCTTATAGACAGTTACGGCTTTGTTAGAAATTAACAATAAAGAACGACCTTGAGTTGTTAATAAATAGTCTCTGTTAGTGATCTTTAAAAGACTATTTCCTATGGAGTAATTAACACATGGGGTCGTTACCCCTAAAATTTCAAGACCCATGGTAGGTGCAATATCAAAATTAGAAGTTAAATTGTTGTATGAGATACCTTTTAGAGAATCCTGTGGCCACAATGCAATCATAGGTACATGCTGCTGGCGCATAGAAAAGTCTGTGGTGTTACCCATTAAAAGTGGATTACCAACATCAGAGGTGATGAGCACTAGTGACTGTTTTAAGATATCTCTTCTAGATAACTCATGAATGAAGTTTTTAAGCTCCTCATCAAGCTCTTTTAAAGCTTTAGTGTGAGCTGCTTTGTTTCTATTTGCATACAGCAGTGAGTTGGTATTTAAAGATACTAAAAAGTGCTGATTGCTGTTTAAGGTATCAACAAAGTCTAAAGTCTTTTCAAAAACTAAATGATCGTTCTTTAAGGCGGTAACTCTGTTTAGAGGCAGTCCTAATAAGAAAGTAACATTAGCAATATCTTTCTTTAAGTAGCTGTTGGTAAATACTCTTACGATGTACTCCTGCTTTTGCATCTCAGTTACTAATACAGGTTCAACCTTATGTTTTATAAAGCTCTCTTTGTATTGAACTGGCAGACCAAATGAGCTTGCAAAAAGGTTGTCCTCATAGTTCTGATATGGCAAGTAGTGCTTTTCAAAACTGGTATTAGCCATTTTTAATGACATTAAAAATGGAGTATCAGCCTGATTTAGATCTGAATAAGACATACCATTTAAGAGCACAATGATGACATTATTAGGGTTATTAGAAGGATTTGATTTAATCTCAGCTAATGGGTAAACAAAGCTTGAGGTTGAACTCTTATCCTCATTGTCAGCTTCTGTAAAATCGTCATCATCAATCCAGCCATGGTTAGACAAAAATGACTTGGCAGTCATTGGGTAATGTGCTGGGAAAACAGTTCTTAAATTAGTGATCTTTTCATAGTTAGTAGCATCAGCCCAAATGTAGATACCATGTGATGCTATAAAGCACATAAAGATAGCTGAAAGAACAATATCAGGGAACAGATTGTGTCTTAGGCTCTTTTTGTAAACTTCTCTTGTAGCTAGTTTTGCAAATAAAAGCTCTAAAAGGATTAACACAACTACCGCAATGTACATGAATCTGAAGTTAAGACCAGTGTTAAAGTCTAAGTCTCTTAAAATCAGAGAGGTTACCATCCAGGTAATATGTACCTTTACGGTTAAAAAGATCTTAGCATCAATTAAAAGCAGACAGTGCAGTAAGAAGGCAAAGATAACACTTACTACTCTATAAACTTTAAAGTTACCTATAAAGGTAAGTGGGAAGAACAGAATTAAGAAAGCTAAAAAGGCTAAGAAACAGGACTGACCTAACCAGGTGGCTAGTAAGTAAATAAAAGCAGACAGACTCTCTGTATGAGGGGCTGCATAAACATATGAAAAGCTAATGACGATAGCTAAGATCGCATTTAAAAAGAAGAAGTGATGGCCCCATGTGCTAGAGCGTAGGATTTGTTCCTTTCTTAGAGGACTGTAGCTAAATAATGTCATAACTTACTGAATTCTTGCCTAAAATACGTTCTGTATAATTCTATATTCTTTTTATGTAACTTTTTCATGTAAGACTCAATTTTATTGAGAATACATACAAATTTTTACACCTTAGCACTAAAAATTGCGGTTTTACCTGTAAGTAATACTAGAGTTTTGCGCATAAAAAAGCCTACTTTAGATAAAGTAGGCCCTTTTAAGATAAGGAATTACTTACGGTTGAAACGGGTGATCATCTCAACTACATCATCAGCTTCATCCTTTAAGTACTGCATATCCTGCTGTGTCTTAGAGGTGATATCAACAGACTCGTCTGTAAGTGAGAAGATCTGTTTTACTTGTTCAGCTACACCCTGAACAGTTTCACTGTGCATATTGATCTCATTGAGCATCTTGTCTGCATTCTCTTTAATTACAGAAATTGCTTCAACTACCTTTTCAACATTGTCATTGTTGCGACCTACCTCAACTACACCGTTTTGAGCTGCAGCAAGTCCGTGTTCAGCCATAACCTTAGCTTCTTCGGCTTTTTCTTTGAAGTCATCAATTAGGTTATGAATATTCTGAGTTGACTTGTGGGTACTCAATGATAGTGAGCGCACCTCATCTGCTACCACAGCAAAGCCTTTACCGGCTTCACCAGCACGAGCTGCCTCAATAGAAGCATTTAGAGCTAGTAAGTTAGTCTGATCGGATACCTTATCAATAAGCTCTGAGGCCTGAGCAATCTCCTCGACCTTAGCAGACAAGTTCTCAATAGAAGTTGCGATATTTTTAACCTGATTGTCTAGGGTAGTAATCGCATTTAGAGTTCTCTCAGAAATATCTTTGCCTTCCTGCATCAATGAAGAGGTCTGCTCTGAACTTTCATTGGTAGTAGCAACACTGTCGGTAAGATCTTTCATCATTGTGAGCATAGTCTGAGTAACAGCATTCATGTTCTTAGCAACTTTCTTGGTATGCTTTGATTTTTCAATCATATCTTTGTTGCTGTCAGATGCATTATCAAGATTCTGCTCTGCTAACTGATTTAATCTTGCTGATGCTTCTTTAACTCTAGTTAAAATTGCATCAACGTATTTTTCACGACACTTAATCGCAAATGAAGCTCTATCTGTATCAGTGCCACCTGGAGCGTAGATTGCAAGGGATACAGGATCTGCCTGCATTTCATTCTTTTCAATAAGTCTTGTGATGAAACGGCTCTTTTTAGCAAGCATGCTGTAGGCTGTAAAAGCACCGATTACACCTGTAAGAATGATTGAGACAAAAGATCTGTCATACAAAGCGTAGATAAAGGCAATTAAAGTTAAGATGGCATAGTAGATATCATAAGAATTAAATACTGAATAGGTACTTAATTTAGAGCCTGAGTTCATCTTAGCGTAGGTAGCCTTTGCATTAGCAATTTCCTCATCTGTAGCTCTGGTTCTTACAGACTCATAACCTACAATCTTGCCACCGTTAGTGATAGGGATAATAAAGGCATTAACCCAGTAGTAACGACCATCTTTATGGCGGTTTTTGATAATGCCCATAAAAGGTTTACCTTTCTTTAAGGTATCCCACATAAGCTTGAATACAGCTGAAGGCATATCAGGGTGTCTGATGATATTGTGAGGTTGACCTACAAGTTCTTCTCTTGAAAAGCCACACATATCAATAAAAGTCTGATTAACATCAGTAATGATGCCGTGAGTATCGGTCACAGAGATGATCTTCGCATTTGGATCATCAGGGAATTTAATTTCTACATCCACTACAGGCTGATTATTTCTCATATTTAATGCCTTTTATATATTTATAACGAGAAGAGCACGAGATCTTATATCTCAAAAACAGTTGCTCGTTAAAGACAAAGCGCTCTTAGGTGATGATTATGGATCGAATAGAGTTTAAGATCTTCAAAAAAAGATTTTCTTTATCAAAAATGATGAAGGAAGAGTGATCAGGGTCATTCTTTTACTAGTACAAAATTCATAAATGAGCGCGTTTTTATACAGTAAAGACTATTCCTATCTAAAACTTGATAGTCACTCAAAAAACAGATACCTAAAATCAGATCCCAACAAAAAAACAAATCCACAAAAAGTTCCTCAAAACATAGTTACTCAATACTCAAGTTCTGCTTTTATATTCTCCAAAAAGTAAGCTAGAACGCTTTAAAACTATCAAAAAAGCTCTAAAAATCGCAAAATTTAGAAAAATTGTCATAAAAATGCTTAAAAATTGCATATTTTGTCAGTAATTTTAAAAGTTATAAAAAACTCACAGAGATAATACCTGCCTGAATGACGAACAAAACTGTAAAAAACAGTCTTCATAAAATACAGTCTTCATAAAACAAAGTTTCATAAACATTAGCTTTAGGCAGGATCACTATGAATAATCACATCAGTAACGCTTTACCAATTATGGTTAATAACTACTCAAAGATGTTTGGCGTATCTGTAAGAATGCAGGGAACCTCTGCTTATACCAACGGTAAGACTATTACCATTCCAAGACTTGATATTAACAATCCAGCTAAAGCAAGACTTGCCTATGGTTATTTAGCACATGAGTCTGCTCATGTGCGTTATACAGACTTTAAGCTGATAAAAAATGAGTTTATAAAAGATGATCTATTACGATTTTCTTTATTTAATATCCTAGAAGATAGTCGTATTGAAGCTTTGATCTCTCGAGAATACATTGGTGTGTATGAGAATCTGTCATTATTAAATGACTACTATGAAAATGACTGGCAAACCTTTTGTCAGAATGCCTCAAAGATCAATGTCCTAAATGTAGTCTTATCCTTTATCCAGGCTTACTCCCAAGTGCACTGTCAGCATTTTTATTCCTCAAGGAAAAGAGCTCTTACGCTCTATATTCATCTGAAAAAGAGAATGAAAGAGCGCCTTGTAAAAAAGATAGCTAAGCTCACTAAGGCCTGTTCAAAGGCCAAGTCTTCAAAAGAAGTGTTGTTCTATGTAGATGAGATCTATGGAATTTTAGCATCTGATGAGAATGACTTTAAAAATGAAAAATTAAAGTTCATGTCAGAGCAAAAACTTAATGATGAACTGCGTGAATACGAGGAGCGTCATGGCAAGATCACAGATGAGCACCAAAAGAAATTTATCAAAGAGTTAATAAAGTTAAAACTTGCCACCAAAGGAGATCCTAGCAATGCTACTCCATGTCAGAGCGCGGCGAAGATTGTTGAAGAAAATGGTAGTGGACAATCAAGCTCCTCCCGTGAGGATTTAGGTTTATTCAATGAAAAAGAGTGTCAGCCAGGACGACAAGACTACATAAGACATATTGACAGCTCATATTCGTTACGTCGAGCTTTGAATATGAAAGTTAGAAGCTATGTAGAAGCTTTTGGTTTTACCACAGATAAAGGTACCAGAATTGATCCTTTAAAGGCACAAAAGGTTTGTGTGGGTGAACAGAACATCTTTAAAGATAGAGTCTCAAACAGTGGTTTTTCAACCTCTGTTCATATCTTAGTTGATGTCTCAAGTTCCATGTTAACCTCAGATGGACTTGAGTATACAAGATGTGAAGAAGCCTGTAAGGTTGCACTTATGATCTGCATGGCACTTGAAGGTATAGATGGCGTTAAGACTATGGCAACATATTTTCCAGGTGAGACCTCAGAGTACGAGATTGCTCTTCGTGATAATGAAAAGGCTTCACGTGTAGCCTCAAGATTTGATCAAAGACCGAGAGGCTCTACACCATTAGCTCAGGGGCTTTGGTATGCTTTTGAGAAAATCGAAAAGCTAGAATGCAGACGTAACATCATTTTAGTAATTACAGATGGAATGCCTGACAGTGTCAACAATGTAGATTCCTGCTTTAAATATGCTAAAAAAAGAAATGTTGAAATCTACGGTCTGTCTATTCGTTCAAGTCTTATCTTAAAGCTGTTTGAAAAAGCTCAGGTATTAGAAAACGCCTCAGAGCTTGAAAAAGTATCTTTTGCTCTATTTAACAAACTCTTTGATAGCAAAGAGTATTCTCAGGAATTTGAAAAGCTAGGATAAAACTATTACTTAATCTAGGTAGATTGAATGTAAAAAACTGCTACATAAATGCTAAAATACGCCCCGTTGTAAAGAGGTCAGTAAATTTTATCCATAGAAATTCGAGACTAGATAATTAGGACAGAATAAGTTTAGGACAGAATAAATTGTTACGCAGTGATTTTAATTTCGATCTGCCATTAGAGCTGATTGCAGAATATCCAAGTAAAGAAAGAACCGCATGCAGAATGCTTTGCTTAGACGGTAAAGATGGTTCTTTAATGGATAAGCACTTTTATGATTTAAAAGAATTCTTAAAACCTGGTGACTTATTAGTTTTTAATGACACCAAGGTTATTCCTGCTCGTCTTTACGGTAAAAAAGACACCGGTGGCGCTTGTGAATTCTTAATTGAAAGAATGACAGGTGAGAGTACAGCTTTAAGCCACATCAAGGCAAGTAAAGCTCCAAAGGCAGGTACTGTAATTCACATTGACGGTGGTTATGACGTAACTGTAACCGGTCGTGATGGTGATCTTTTCAAGATTGAGACTGTAGGGGATAAATCATTATTAGATATCCTCTATGAGGTAGGTCATATTCCACTGCCTCCATATATTGAAAGACCTGATGAGTCTTTAGATAGAGAGCGTTATCAGACTGTATACTCAAAGGTCCCTGGTGCTGTTGCAGCTCCTACAGCAGGTCTGCATTTTGATGAAAAGCAGTTAGCAGATCTAAAAGCAATGGGCATTAACATGGCCTTTGTAACTTTACATGTAGGTGCTGGTACTTTCCAGCCTGTACGTGAAGATGACATTCTAAAGCATCATATGCACAAAGAGTTTGTGCATCTATCTGAGGATGTAGCAAAAGCTGTAATTGAGACCCACAAGTCTGGTCACAGAGTAATTGCTGTAGGTACTACAGCTGTAAGATCATTAGAGTCAGCTGCTACCTATGCTAAGAGCATTGGTGCAAAAGATGAGATCGTACCTTTTGCAAATGACACTTCAATCTTCATTTATCCTGGCTACAAATATCAAGTAATTGACTGTTTAATCACTAATTTCCATTTGCCAGAATCAACTCTGATTATGTTAGTAAGTGCTTTTGCAGGTTACAAACATACTATGAATGCTTATAAGCATGCTGTAGAAGAGAAATATAAGTTCTTTAGCTACGGTGATTGTATGTTTATTCAAAAGAATGAAGATGCTTTAAATGATCTTCCACCATCTGCTTAAATAAGCTAACAATTTGATAGAAACAATTTGATAGAAACAGTTTGATAGAAAAGCATAAAAGCTCATAGATTACTTTTAAAGGAAAACTTAATGAAGTTAAAGTTTGAACTGAAAAAACGTTGTGGCAAGGCAAGATTAGGCCAGATGGTTTTTGAAAGAGGTGTGGTAAGAACTCCTGCTTTCATGCCAGTAGGTACCTTAGGTACTGTAAAAGGTGTTAGACCTGAGGATGTTGAAGAGTTAGGTGCTGACATTCTTTTAGGTAATACCTTCCATCTGTGGTTAAGACCTGGTTGCGATGTGATTAAAGCTCATGGTGATCTTCATGATTTTATGAATTGGCACAAGCCAATTCTTACCGACTCAGGTGGTTTCCAGGTATTCTCTTTATCTGATATCAGAAAAGTAACCGAAGAAGGTGTGCATTTTAGAAATCCTATCAATGGTTCTAAGCTGTTCTTATCTCCTGAAGTATCAATGCAGATCCAGTATGCTCTAGGCTCTGACATTGTGATGCAGTTTGATGAGTGCATAGGTCTTCCTGCTACCCGTGAAGAAATGGCTCGTGCTATGAGATTGTCTTTACGCTGGGCAAAACGCTCTAAAGATGAGTTTGAGCGTTTGGGGAATCAAAACTCACTGTTTGGTATTATCCAGGGCGGTTCAGATGAAGCTTTAAGAGAAGAGTCATTAAAAGGCTTAACCTCAATTGGTTTTGAAGGCTATGCCATCGGTGGTCTTGCTGTAGGTGAGCCAAAACCTGTAATGTATAAAGCTTTATCTCATATTGCGCCTAATATGCCTGAGGATAAACCAAGATATCTAATGGGCGTAGGTACTCCTGCTGATATTCTGCAAGGTGTTCTAAACGGTGTAGATATGTTTGACTGCGTAATGCCTTCACGTAATGCAAGAAACGCTCACTTATTTACCTCAAAAGGTGTAGTAAGAATTCGTAACAGTAAGTATGCAATGGATACCTCTCCATTAGATGAGAATTGCAGTTGTTATACTTGCCGTCACTACTCAAAGGCATATTTACATCACTTAGATAAATGTCATGAGATCTTAGGTGCTCAGCTTAATACCATTCATAATCTGCATTTCTATGAGCACTTTATGGCTGATATCAGAAAGGCTATCGAAGAAGATCGTCTAGAGCAGTTTGCCGAAGAGTTCTACAAAGTTTACGGATATCCTGAGCTTGTATAAATGACAATTTTGCGCATGAATAGATTTGTGCATAAACTGTGATATACTTTTGTGATGTCTGTTTGAAAGCTAGTAATATAAGGTTAATCATTTAGATTAAATCTAGCTTCTAACAACCAATTTATGTCAGTGCAGATCTTTATTTTAAAGACAGTTTGAATTTAAAAATCTGCACTAATTCAAAGAATTATCTTTGATATTTTTATTAACTACAGGAAAAAAATATGAGCATTATTCCAACCGCATTTGCAGCTGATGCTGCTGCAAATCCAGCACAGCAGGGTGATTTCAGTATGATCATTGTGCTGACAATCTGTATGATCGCTGTTTATTTCTTCTTTATGCGTCCAAACAACAAGAAGCGTAAAGAGATGCAGAAGTTATTAGATAACTTAGCAGTAGGCGATGAGGTTTTAACTAACGGCGGTATCGCTGGCCGTATTGTTAAGCTACCAGACAACAAGGAATATGTTTTAGTTTCTGTTTCTAGTGGCGTTGTAATGCAGATCAAGCGCAACTACGTTGTAGCAGTTCTGCCAAAGGGAACTTTAGAGGCTGTTGCTGTAGACAAGTCTGTAAGTGCTCCTAAAAATTCAAAATAATTTTTAATCCATAAATGAAGCTACCTTAATCGGTAGCTTTGTGTTTTTTTACTTTGAGGGTAGCTAACAGTGTTAAACAAATTCCCTTTGTGGAAAAACATAATGGTATTTTTAATTATTGCCATTGGTTTTTTCTATTCCCTCCCAAATCTATACGGTGAAGATCCTGCTCTGCAGATTTCAGGAAGTCACGGCACCGAACTCGATCAGAAAACAGTAGATTCAATCAAAGCTTCATTAGATGCAAAGAACCTTGAAGGTAACTACGAGTTTGAGAACAGCCAGCTTCTTATCCGTTTTAACAATACCGATTCACAGTTAACTGCAAGAGAAATTGTAACTAAGCAGTTAGGTGAGAATTATGTGGTTGCATTAAACCTAGCTCCTGCAACTCCTGCTTGGATGAGAGCAATTGGCATGCACCCATTAAAGTTAGGTCTTGATCTTCGTGGTGGTGTTCACTTCTTAATGGAAGTTGACATGGAAGAAGCTATGAAGAAGATGAGAACTCAGCTTACAAACGACTTTAGAACTGAGCTTCGTAACCGTGGTATCCGTTTGACTGGCGTTAAGGCTGAAAACGACTACGTATTAGTTGAGTTCAAAGACGAAGAGACTCGTGATAATGCAAAGAAAGTTCTTGAGACTAACCACAAGGACTTTACAGTTGTATCACAGGATATCGGCGATAAGTATTTTGTAAGAGCAACAATGACTCCTGCAAAACTGTCTGAAGTTCGTACTAATGCTGTTGATCAGAACATCAATATTATCCGTAACCGTGTTAACGAGTTAGGTGTAGCAGAACCTTTAGTTCAAAGACAGGGTGCTGACAGATTAGTTGTTGAGCTGCCAGGTGTTCAGGATACAGCAAGAGCAAAAGAAATCTTAGGTGCAACTGCAACTTTGGAATTCAGACTTGTTGATTCAAATGCTGATGTTCAGGCAGCAGCTGCAGGTCACGTACCAGCAGGTACTGAAGTTATCAACGATGCTAAGGGCTATCCTGTAGTAGTTCAAAAGCAGGTTGTTTTAACTGGTGATCATATTGTTGATGCAAGCTCAAGCGCTGATGAAAACGGTCGTCCTCAGGTTAATATTAGCTTAGATTCTCGTGGCGGTACCATTATGTCTAACTTTACTAAAGACAATATTGGTAAGCCAATGGGTACCAACTTCATTGAGTATGTAGTTGTTCCATCAACCGATCCTAATGCTCCAAAACCAGGTGAGCCTAACTACAAGCCTAAGTTCAAGAAGATTGAAAGAATGATTAACGTGGCAACCATTCAGTCACGTTTAGGTTCAAACTTCAGAATCACTGGTTTGGATTCACCTAAAGAAGCTCATAACTTGGCTCTATTATTAAGAGCTGGTGCTCTGATTGCTCCTATTCAGATTGTTGAAGAAAGAACTATTGGTCCTTCATTAGGTCAGCAGAACATTGAAAACGGCTTAAAGGCTATGCTGTACGGTGTTGCCTTCCTGTTCGTATTCATGATTATCTACTACAAGTCATTCGGTTTGATTGCAAACTTAGCTCTGCTCTTTAACTTAGTACTTCTAGTAGGTGTGATGTCTTTAATTCCTGGTGCAACAATGACCTTACCTGGTATTGCAGGTATCGTGTTAACCTTAGGTATGGCAGTTGATGCTAACGTGCTGATTTACGAGCGCATCCGTGAGGAAATCAGACATGGTAGACCAATTCAGCAGGCTATCAATGAAGGTTATGCTAGAGCATTCGTAACCATTGCCGATTCTAACATTACCTCTTTCATTACAGCTTTAATCCTATTCATGGTAGGTACAGGTGCTGTTAAGGGCTTCGCTTTAGTTCTGATGATTGGTCTTGCAAGCTCTATGTTTACTGCTGTTACAGCTTGCCGTGCTGTAGTTAATATCATCTACGGCGGACGTAACATTAAGAAGCTGTACATTTAGGAGACAAGTTCATGTTACAGTTTATTAAAGACGGTACAGTTATTCCGTTTATGAAGATCAAAGGCACTGTAGAGTTAATCTGCATTGCCTTGGTAATCGGAAGCATTGTCGCTATGTGTACAAAAGGCCTTAACTGGGGCCTTGATTTCACCGGCGGTATTGTGGTTGAAACCGAATACACAGATGGTGTTGATCTTAATCAGGTAAAAGATGCCTATGCTAAAGAAGGTATCGTAGGTACCACTCAGCACTTTGGTTCACAAAAAGATGTGATGGTTAGAGTTGCTCCTAAAGAGGGCTTAGACCAGCAGACTGTTACTAACAAAGTAATGGCAGCATCAAAGACTATCGACGAGAACGTAAAATTAAGCCGTTCTGAGTACGTAGGTCCTGCTGTAGGTGAGGAACTTGTAGAAAGCGGTATCTTAGCTATTGTTGTATCATTGATTGCAATTCTAGCTTACGTTGCATTCCGTTTCGAGTGGCGTATGGCAACTGGTGCGGTTATTTCTTTAGCATACGATGTTATCGTAGTTCTAGGTGTGTTCTCTGTAATGCAGATTGAATACGACTTAACTGTATTAGCTGCAGTTTTAACCGTTGTAGGTTACTCACTGAACGATAAGATCGTTGTGTTCGATCGTATCCGTGAAAATGCAGTTAACTTACCTCGTAATACCTCTATGTATGATGTGTTCAATATTTCTATTACAGAAACTTTATCAAGAACCATCATCACCTCAGGCACAACCCTTATCACCGTGGTATCTTTAATGATATTTGGTGGTGAAATGATTTATGGTTTCGCCTTAGCATTGTTTGTTGGTATTGTATTTGGTACTATTTCATCAATCTATGTGGCTTCAACTTGGGCTTTAATCTTAGGAATTAAGAGAGAAAACTTAGTTCCAGTAAAGGTCGAAAAGAAAGAGTCAGATGGTTATGAAACCATGGACTGATACTGAAAATAAGATAAATAATGTTTAGATTTTTAAAGACCCATTCCCTAGCAACAGGTATGGGTCTTGTTGCCTTAATGGCCTTAACAGGTTGCCAAAACTTTACTTCATCATCTAAATTAGATCTTGAAGGGGCGATTACTGTTCCTTCTGAATATGTCTACACTGCATCTATTTCTGAAAAAAGCTTAACCCGTGAACAGAACATTCTGACTAATCTTTTGATGATCTTAGAGTCAGATGCTAAATCTCCTGAGGATAAGGCAGAGCTGTTCTATGAGGTAGGCTCTGTTTATGACGATCTTGGTCTTGAAGCTATGGCAAGATTCATGCTCATGAACTCTATTGTCAATAAGCCAGGTTATGCTCGTCCATATGAATTATTAGGTATCTATTTCTTTAAAGAAGGCCGAATTGCTGAAGCTTGTGATGCCTTTGACTCAGCTATTGAGTTAGATAAGAAAAAGACAAGCACCTATCCATACTTAAATCGTGCTTTTGTAATGTACTACACCCGTCATTACAAGATGGCTGTAGATGACATGAAAGTATTCTTTAATACCGATCCTACCGATCCTTACAGAATGCTCTCAATGTACTTTGTTGAAGAAAAGGTTTTAGGCAAAGAAAAGGCATTAAAAAATCTTGAGCAGAACTATATCAAAGGACAAACTGCTAAAAGAAAAGACTCATGGGGCGATGCTTTAGTTCTTTACTATTTAGGCAAGATGTCTCAAAAAGAACTGTTCAAAGATATGCTCTTAGTTAAAGATGATGAAGATCTCTTCCAGGAACATCTTTGTGAAGCTTATTATTACGTGGGCAAAAAAGCTTTAGAAAATGGTAATGATAAGCTTGCATATGACTACTTTAAGTTATGCAGAACTACCCGTAAGTATGGCTTCTTAGAGTATAGAAATGCTTATATTGAAATGCAGGCTTTAGAGAGAAAGTATAATCTCTTAAAAGTAGCTCCACTAGAAGATACTGATAACGAATAAGAGGTTAGCAATGGCAGAGAACAAAGACAAAATCACTTCTTGCTCTGTATGCAACTGTGGTGTTGACCATACAGTAGATACAGCCTCAGATCATGCTGTTGATCTTGATGACAGTCAAAAAGAATCCATTAAATCTCAAATGCTAGCCTCAGATGATGCTTTAGTAATGAGTGAATTCTTTAAAGCTTTATCTGATCCTACAAGATTAAATATGGTTCATGCCATGCTCTTACATAAATGGCTGTGTGTAAGTGACATTGCATCTCTTGTAGGCTTGAGTAAATCAGCAGTATCTCATCAATTAGCTTATATGAGAATTAACAAACTTGTCAGAGTAAAAAGAGAGGGTAGAAAAGTCTTCTATGCTCTAAATGACTCACATGTTGAATCTGTTTTTGCTTTAGCTTTATCTCATATTAAAGAATAGTTGTGTGATTAAAGTACAGTAATATGCTGATTTATAATACATTGTTACAAATGATTACAACTACAACTGTTCACATTATTACATTTTATAAATAACAATCAAAATCATTATGACAAAACCAGTTTATTTTGATTATGCAGCTGCAACTCCAACTGATAAAAGAGTTATCGACACTATGGTGTCATGCATGTCTATTGAGGGGCATTTTGCAAACCCTCATGCTAAAGATCATGTCTACGGTTGGGAAGCTGCCGAATCTGTGGAGACAGCAAGAGAGCAGGTAGCTACCTTAATTGGAGCTTCTCCTCTGGAGATCACTTTTACCTCAGGTGCGACCGAGAGTAACAATCTTGCAATCTTTGGTTTAGCTAAAGGCTTAGCTAAAAAAGGTGATACAAGACGTCACATCATCACTTCAAAAATTGAGCACAAGGCTATCTTAGAGGCCTGTGAACTTTTAGAAGATGATGGCTATAAGGTAACTTATTTAACTCCTACTAAAGAAGGCATCATCACTCCTGCTATGGTTGAAGATGCAATTGATGATGACACTTTTTTAGTCTCAATTGCTCAGGCAAACTCTGTTTTAGGTGCTATAAGCGATGTACATGCTATTGCTAGTGTTTGTAAAAAGCATAATGTTTTCTTCCACACCGATACCGCTCAGAGCATAGGCTACTTAAAGATGGACTATGACCATAGTGATATTGATATGGTTTCATTAACAGCTGAAAAAGTTTGTGGTCCAAAAGGCGTTGGTGCTTTATATGTAAGAAAAGCTGCCAATGTACCTTTATTTGCGCAAATCTATGGAGGTGGTCAGGAAAAGGGACTGCGTGGCGGTACTGTGCCTACCCATGAAGTTGCAGGTTTAGGTAAGGCTTTTGAGATCTTAAAAACAGAGGCTAAAACTGATAAAGCTCGTTTTGAAAAATTAAGACAGAAGATCTTAGATGGTATTAAAGATGTACCAGGTCTTATTGTAAACGGCTCAAAAGAGCATAACTTACCTAATATTCTCTCCATTAGCTTTGATGGTGTAGATGGTCATATGCTCTTACCTACCTTATCTAATATTGCAGCATCTACAGGCTCTGCATGTTCATCAAGCGATTTAAAACCATCCTATATCTTAAAAGCAATCGGTCTTAGTGATGATGAAGCTCGCGCTTCATTAAGACTGTCTTTTGGCAGATTTACCAAAGATGAGGATGTGGACGTTTTAATCAATGAAATTACTACAAAAGTTCCAAAGCTTGTTGCAGCAGGTTCAATGTGGAATGTGAGGTAAACATGTTTAAACTTTTAAATTACAGTGACAAAAATGCTAGTGCCAATGAAGAACTAGTTTTGGTTAGCTTAAAAGAAGGTACTGCTAAAGCTCCATTTTCAAAAGACAGTGCTTTTGCTCCAAATGCTAACGGTGGTTATGACGTTTTTGTAAATACAAATGATTTTAAGTGGTACCAAGTTGCAGCTAAGACTATCGCTTCATTAAAGCTCTACAACTTTGCTTTAAAGTCAGATGTAGCTCTGTCAGAACTAGAGTTTTACTGGTTTTTAACTGCCTTATATGACGGTAAACATGATTACACCGTGTCATACGATTTAGCTCAAGATGTCCTAGATAAAGTAGCCATGACTGTTAATACAGTAAGTATCTTTAGAAAGATTGCTGACAGTGACTCAAAGATCTCAACACCTGAAAAAGTAATCAAGGTCTTATTCGATCTTGTAAAAGAAACAGCTGACACACAAGGCGATAGTGCTTCACTAAATCTTATCAAGCGTGGTGATGTGGAGTTTGAAAAGTATTCAGGTTTAAATGCTGTAGGCTTTGCTTCAGATGAAGATCCTTGCATGGGCATCATTGACTATGTACCAAAGTGCTGTGACAAAGATGCTCCTGTACAGGTAGCTCTAGTTGGCAAGGGTATTACTTTTGATACCGGTGGTTATTCTCTAAAGCCTGATAAGTACATGGAGACAATGCGTACAGATAAGACCGCTGTGGTTTATCTATGTGGCGCTGTAACTCTTGCGGCTAAACTTGGTATTAAAAAGCATGTAAGATTGTATTTGTGCTGTTCTGAGAACATGGTCTCAGGTCGTGGTATGTTGCCAGGCGACATCGTAACCTATCCAAATGGCATTACTGTTGAAATTAACAACACTGATGCTGAAGGTAGATTAGTACAAGCAGATGGTCTTTTACAGGCAAGCGAGGATAAGGCTCAATATATCCTTGATATGGCAACTCTAACCGGTGCTGCAAAGATTGCAGTAGGCCGTGATATGTTCTCAGTCTTAACTAAAGAGCAAGAACTTGATAAGTCTTTAGTGTCTGCTTTTGATAAGACAGGTGAGATGTACTGGCAGTTACCTTTAGCTCCATATCACAGACGTTTCTTATCCTCTAGAAGAGCTACTGTAACTAACTCAGGTCACGGTGAAGGTGCACCTGGCTCATCAGTTGCAGCCTCCTTCTTAGAGCAATTTGTCGATAAATCCACTCCATGGGTTCATATCGATCTCTCATCAGCTTATTTACCTGATGGCTCACCATTCCTCGCAGCAGGTCCTACAGGTAGCACTATCTTAGGTTTGGCAACTTGGCTTTGTGAGTAACAGTAAAGAGGATCTGATAAAACAGATCCTTTTTACTTACTAGTCTTCTGTTATAAGGAGCTTAATATGTATCAGAATATCGTCATTCTTACAGGTGCTGGAATTTCAGCAGAATCTGGTATCCCAGTCTTTCGTTCAGAAACAGGTTTGTGGGAACAGGAAAGAGTTGAAGATGTTGCAACTTATGACGGTTTTTTAAGAGATAAAACTAAAGTTCATGAGTTTTATAACAAGATGCGTCGCTCTTTACTGGATAAAAAGCCAAATCCAGCTCACTTAGCTTTAGCAAGACTAGAAAAGGAATATTCTAAAAAGTACGGTGCTAATGTAAATTTGGTGACACAGAATATTGATGATCTGCATGAAAAGGCTGGCTCTCAAAAGATCATTCACATGCATGGTAAGTTAAAGAGTATTCTCTGTGAGCATTGCAATAAGAGATATCCTTTTGATGAGGATTCTAGTGTTGAGTCAGAATGTAAATTCTGCCACCACAAGTCACTACGTCCTGATATTGTCTGGTTTGGTGAAATGCCTTATCAGATGGATGAAATTGAAACTCTGCTTTCTAAATGTGACCTGTTCTTATCTATAGGTACATCTGGCGTGGTATATCCTGCTGCAGGATTCTGTCAGGTTGCAAGAGCCTCAGGAGCTGCTTGTATCGAGTTTAATCTGTCTCAATCAGCTGTAGGCTCTCAATTTAATTGCGGAATTTATGGAAAAGCATCGAAGACCTTGCCTGAATTTGTATCAACTTTAATTGATACCGGAAAGTTACCTGATAACGTCAAACTTTAGCATGCAAGAGCACAGAATAGTGCTTACTCTGATGTTGCGATTGAGCATAGACTCTCTTGTAAATTCTTAGCATGATCTCATCCTGCCTTTCTTCGGGCAGGTTGTGAAACTGTGTTAGGACTTCGTTCCAAAGATTACTCTCATTACAGCTGTTCTTTTGCGATGAAGCTTTATATTTATAAGGTGATTTAAACATACAGCCATTCCCTCTTTTTTATTCTTATATATTGAGAGTAGTTTTGATTTTTCTACTGTCAAAGAAATGAGAATAAACATCAAAGCTATGTCATAGTTTTTAAATATTTGACCATAGTTGTGCTCTTTTTACTTGAAAATTGCAGATCTTGTACATGGATTGACGTATGGCAAACAATTTAAAGAACAGATTAAAATGTAATGACAATGTAGCGATTTGTAATTACATAAATAGACTTTAAAAAAGGAAAAAAATATGGCACAAACAGTTAATGTAAATTTCAGAATGGACAGTTCACTAAAACAGCAGATGGATTCAATCTGTAGTGAACTTGGTATGTCGTTAACTACCGCTTTTACAATTTTTGCAAAGAAAGTCTGCCGTGAAAAGAGAATTCCGTTTGAAGTTTCTTTAGATCCGTTTTATTCTGAAGAAAATATGGAAAGACTTAGAAAGTCTATAGCACAAATGGAAAAAACTGGTGGCAAATTTCATGAGGTAGATAATGCTTAAAGTTAATTGAGACCATAAAACACAACGGAAATTAAAATATCAGTAAACCGGAACGATTATCTGGACTTCTGTCTGTTTATAAGATTTAACTTTTCGCGATAGTTTATCTCTAAATTTGACCAAAATTGAGCCGGTACACCTAACAGTTTTTCTAATTGTGTTGACATCTTTTCTGATAATTCAATCTCACCCTTTATCAGCTTTTTAAGCTCTATCTCAGAGCATTCAAGCCTATCGGCAAAATCTTTGAAGGTGATCTGTCTATCTTGAAGCTGTTCTGCAAGTGTTGCTCCTGGTGGAATTGCTACATACTTTTTGTTCTTTTTTACTAATGTTTTCATAATAGCCTATTGAGAAAACAAGTTGTTTGACGATGAATGTGATTATATATTAATTATTTGTAATTTATTATGTATTTTATAAGAAAAATAATCTAGAGCAACGCAATGAAATGTGCCTAGGAAAATAATGCTTTAATGGATAATAATTACTGTGTCAATTTTGCGAAAAATCGTGTCTATACTGATATAATTATGAGATTTGAAAAAAAAGATAACGAGATATAAAAGAACATGGCAACAGATAAGATTAATTTAATGAACCTCTCACCTGAAGAATTAAAGGAATTCTTTGAGTCTATAGGTGAGAAGTCCTTTAGAGCGCAACAGATCATGCGTTGGATATACCAGTTTGGTGTAACTGACTTTGAGCAGATGACTAATCTTAGAAAAGATCTGCGTGCCAAATTAAAGGAAATGTGCGTAATTACCGCACCTGAGATTGTGACTGAGCAAAAAGCGTCTGATGGCACCACCAAATGGGCTTTAGATATTGGAGATGGTCAGTTAGTAGAGACTGTGTTAATCCCAGAAGAGGATAGAAACACTTTATGTATTTCAACTCAGGTAGGCTGTCCTGTTAAATGCTCATTCTGCAGAACAGGTGCACAAGGCTTTAATCGTAATCTTACTGTAAACGAGATCATAGGTCAGGTATTTAGAGCATCTACTCGTGTAGGTTTTAGCAATAACCAGGAGCAAAAGCCAATCTCCAACGTGGTGATGATGGGTATGGGCGAGCCTTTACTCAATCTTGCGAACGTAACTAAGACCTGTGAGTTATTACTCTCAGATTATGGTTTTGCTCTATCAAAGAGAAGAGTAACTGTATCTACCTCAGGAGTAGCACCTGTTTTAAATAAAGTAGCAGGTAAGCTTGATGTAGCTTTAGCTTTATCTTTACATGCACCAAACGACAAGTTAAGAGATGAATTAGTACCAATCAATACTAAGTATCCTATTGCTGAAGTTTTAGATGCTGTAAGAAATTACTTAGATAAGTCAAATGCTAACTGCGGTAGAGTGACTATCGAGTATGTACTGCTAGATCATGTAAATGACAGCACAGAGCAAGCTCATGAACTTGTTAATTTATTGAGAACTATTCCATGTAAAGTTAACTTAATTCCATTTAACGAGCATGAGAATTCAGAATATAAGAAACCTTCAAATAGCAGAATCGACAGATTCTACAAAGTACTGTTTGATGCAGGTTTTACTGTAATTAAGCGTACTACTAGAGGTGATGAGATTTCAGCTGCCTGCGGACAGTTAGCAGGTCAGGTAAAAGATAAACTGGCAAAACAAAAGATTCAGGCCAAAGAAATATAAAGAGAACAAGGCGATAACAAAAAATGAGTTCAAAAAGGTTGAGAGCAATTAGAAACAGAGATAGATCCAAAGTACAAGCCCAGCTTCACAAAGAGGCAAGCGAGCCAATTATGGACGATTTAAAAAATGATGTAGCTCAGGATTCTTCAAAAGTAGAACCTGAACTAAATATTCAAGAGAATTTAAATAACGATAATTCATCAGCAGACAAGATCCCTGATGAAAAGATTGAAGTAGAGTCAAATGCAGCTTTTAAGAGTGCACAGGATTTAGAATCTATTATGTCTGTGTCTCCTCTAGAGCAAGCAAAGTCTGCTTTAAAAGAAAATCCATCTTCACCATTGAGTGCTCAGGTTGATGCTCCTGTAACTGAGAGTGTTGCTCCTAATATTCAGACTCCTGATTTAGGCTCTGCAACCGAGACAGTTAATACTGAGTCTTCAGTTGATTCAATTCAAAAAGCTCCTGATTTTTCAAGTGAGAAAAAGATTGTTTCAAATGGCGATGATGATCCTGACAAGATCCCTGTAGCTCCATCTCTTGCAGACAATGAAGTTCCAAATTGTCCAGGTGCTATCTTAATGCACGCAAGAGAGATGTTAGGTATGTCTTTAAGTGAAGTATCAAGACGCCTAAATCTTAGAATTAACACTGTAAGTGATCTTGAGCATGACAGATTAAATCAGCCTACAGCTGTACCATTTGCCTCAGTTCATATTGCTAACTACGCAAAGCTAGTTAATATCGATCCTGACTACCTTGTAAAGTTATATAAAGACAAGGTAATGCAGACAGTACAGACTCAGGCTTTAAATGCTAGAGTTTTACAAAAATCATCCAATTCAGGCATGATTTCAAAGAAATTCTTATTTGCTGTTTTAGGTATAGCTGTAGTAGCCATTATTGCAGTAGGCGTGATTGCCTTTGAGATGGGCTCATCAAAAGCTAAGAGCACTGGTTCATTAGTAATTGAAGACAATGTTCAGGCTCAAGAGGATACTGATGGAAGCTTAACCTTAGATACAGAAAATTCAAAGGTAAAGACCAACGTTCTAGAAGAAACACCTGCTCCTGCTGTTGATATCAACACTCAGATGGCTCAGGCTCAGGCAAATGATCTTGATACAAACGAGATCATCAGTCTGCAGAACCAGTCAAAGCAGAGTGTAACCTCAGCTAATACCAGTGAATCTTTACAGGTTAAAGGCGAAGCTGCTAAAAAGATGATGGGCAACAAGAGCGAAAGCACTATCATCGAAGAAGCACCTCCTGCACAGGAGAATTCATTAAAACCAGTACAGTTAGGTACACAGAATACTCAGCCAACTAAGAAACAGTCATCAAATGACAAGTTAGCTTTAAAGACACTGCCAGCTGTAGAGACTGACAGAAAACCTGTTGTAACTGAGACTCCAAAAGCTCAGGTAAAGACAGAGCCTAAGGTTGAAGCAGCTCAGGCTACAAAACTGTCAGCTAATTTAAGAGATGTATCATCATCTGTAAGATTGTCAGGCAGAGTCGACCCATTAGAGAGTCTTAACAGTGTAACTGTTAAAGTTCTATCTGATGTATCTTTAAAGATCACAGGTTCAGGCAGAGTTCTAAAGGAAGGCTCATTTAAGGCAGGACAGACTATCAAAGTTATGGGAATTCCTCCTTTAAAAGTAAGCGTAGCTGATCCTTCAAAGATTAGAGTTACCTACAGAGGTGCTAGCGTATCAGTTCCTCATTCATCTCAGGTAACCTTTACTCTGCCACAGCGTTAAGGTAAAACCTCATGGAATGGAAAGCTAGTGAGATTGTAAGACGTAAAAGTCGTCAGATTAAAGTGGGCTCTGTCTTAGTTGGAGGTGGAGCTCCTATTTCTGTACAGTCTATGACCTCAACAGATACCATGGATGTAGCTGCAACTGTAGCTCAGATTAAAGCTTTAGAGAGTGCTGGAGCTGATATCGTAAGAGTAACAGTGCCAACCTTAAAGGCTGTTGATGCTTTTGAGCAAATCGTAAAAAGCGTTGATGTGCCAATCGTATCTGACATTCATTTTGATTACAGAATTGCGATTGAGTGTGCTAAAAAAGGCGCTGCAGCTTTGAGAATTAACCCTGGCAACATCGGTTCTCATGAGAAAATTGAAGCTGTATGTCAGGCAGCTAAAGACTATGGTTTACCTATTAGAGTAGGTGTAAACGCAGGCTCTTTAGATAAAGATTTGATTGAAAAGTACGGCGCTCCATGTCCTGATGCTATGGTAGAGGCTGCTCTAAGAGCTGCAGCTACTTTAGATGAGCACAATTTTGAAGACTATGCCTTTTCAGTAAAAGCATCAGAGCTGAACCTTTGTGTCAGTGCCTATGAGCAATTAGCTAAAAAAACTGATGCTCCACTGCATTTAGGTATCACTGAGGCAGGTGGTCTTACAGGCGGTACTGTATTATCCTCAATTGGTATCTCCTGGCTATTAAAGCAGGGTATTGGCGATACACTAAGAGTGTCACTTGCAGCTGATCCTGTAGAAGAGATTAAAGTAGGTTGGGCAATTTTAAAGAGTATGCATCTGCGTACTCGTGGCGTTGAAATTGTCGCTTGTCCTACCTGTGGTCGTAGAGGCATTGATGTAGTCTCAACTGTAGCTGAGCTTGAAAAGCGTTTGAGTGACATCAAAGAGACTTTAAAAATTGCAGTTATGGGCTGTGTAGTTAATGGTCCAGGTGAAGCCTTACATGCAGATATAGCTGTATGTGGTGCTGCAAACGGTCGTTGCCTTGTTTATGAAGATGGTCAGATGATGGGCAAGATCCCTTGCGTTGAAGCAGTAGATTTAATTGAAAAGCGTGTGAGAGCGCGCCTTAATAAGTAAAGGAAAATATAATTTTATGGCACTTATGGTTCAAGCTATCAGAGGTATGAACGATCTTCTACCTGAAGATACCTCTGTATGGCAGCAGGTTGAAAAAGTTTTACGTGAAACTGTATCTTCATATGGCTATAGCGAAGTACGTATGCCAATTGTTGAAAAGACCAAACTTTTCTGCAGAGCAATTGGTGAGGTAACTGATGTTGTAGAAAAAGAGATGTACTCTTTTGAAGACAGATCAGGTGATCATTTATCATTACGCCCAGAAGGTACCGCAGGATGCGTAAGAGCCTGCATTGAGCATAATCTTGTATACAATCAGGAACAGCGTTTATGGTACATGGGACCTATGTTCCGTCACGAGAGACCTCAAAAGGGCAGATACCGTCAGTTCCACCAGATGGGCGTTGAGGTATTTGGTTTAGACGGTCCTGATATTGATGCAGAGTTAATCGCATTAACTTACTCAATCTGGAAGAAACTAGGTATCGAGAATGAGTTAGAGTTACAGCTAAACTCTTTAGGCTCAGCTGAGGAAAGAGCAGCTTACAGAGAAGCATTAGTTAAATTCTTAGAAGCTCACTTTGATGATCTTGATGAGGATAGCAAGAGAAGAACTCATACTAATCCTTTACGTGTTTTAGATACTAAAGACGAAAAGGTTATTGAGATCTTAAAGGATGCTCCAAAATTATCAGACTATTTTGGTGAACAGACTAAAGCTCATTTTGACGGACTACGCAAGTTCCTAGATAATTTAGGCATTAAGTACGTTCTCAATGATAGACTAGTACGTGGTCTTGATTATTACAATCTGACTGTATTTGAGTGGGTAACCACAGCTTTAGGTGCTCAGGGTACCGTTTGTGGCGGTGGCCGTTATGATGGTCTAGTTGAACAGTTAGGTGGTGCACCAACTAAAGCTGTAGGCTTTGGTTTAGGTTTAGAAAGATTGATCTTACTGTTATTAACTTTAGGTAAGGTAGCTCCAAAGCCAAATGTAGATGTTTACGTAGTAGGCTCAGGTGAGGGCTCTGAAATGAGAATGTTAGAAGTTTCTAACTTCTTAAGACAGGCTTTACCAGGTGTTGCTGTAATGAACCACTGCGGTGGCGGTAATTTCAAGAAACAGTTTAAGAAAGCTGATAAATTCTGTGCTAAGGTTGCAGTTATCATTGGCGAGAGTGAAATTGCTAATAATTCTGTTACTATTAAGAACATGACAGATAAAGATGCACAGCAGCAGGAATATCCTTTAGATAAGGCAGCTGACGCAATTAAGGCAATCTTAGGCTAATAAAAAACTAAGACTTATAAATTACGATTCATACTTAAAAAGGAATAGAAGATGGATGTTTTAACAGACGATCATGAGAGAGAGGAAGTCGTCCGTAAATGGTGGCATGAGAACTGGCTTTCATTAACTGTAGGTGTAGTTATTGCCATTGGTGCAATGGTAGGTTACAGACAGTACCAGTCATATCAGAATGACACTTCAGCAAAGTATGCTTATGAAATGTCTACTCTACAGACTAAGTTAGTTTTAAATCCAGCTAACGCAACAGATGATGCAAAGAAGTTCATCAAAGAGCACGAGGATATCTACGGTTCTTTATTAGCTTTAGATTTGTCATCAATCGAAGCTAAGCAGGGCAACTATGACAAAGCTTTAGAGAATGCTCAGTTTGCTAAAAAGAACGGTGGCGATTTAGTATCTCCAAATGCAACTTTAGTAGCAGCTCAGATCTTAACTGAACAGAAGAAATATGATGAGGCTGTAAAAGAGCTAGATTCTGTAAAGTCAGAGGCTTATGAGATCGAAAAAAAAGAGCTTTTAGGTGATATCTACTTTGAGCAGAAATCTCTTGATAAGGCTCATGATGCTTATAAGAAAGCTTTAGATTTGAGCGAGAGCAAAAAGATTGCAATCAGCCCTCTATTACAGATGAAGTTTGATAATCTGATTAAAGATGGTGATGAGCCTGCTTTTAAGAGAGCTCAGAAACAAGAAGAAGTGATTGCAGCTTCTGCTTCAGAAATTAAAAAATAAGAGTTAACTGCTAATACAGTTAAGAAATAGCCGTCGGCAAATAATAAGGTGACATATATGTTGAAAAAGAAGCTGTTGTGCGTGCTTGCTTTATCAGCTCTGGCTTTAGTGAATACAGGCTGTAATTCCAATAAGGATTTGTTTGCTCCTGTTGAATCTCCTGAAGTCAAAAATCAGTTTGAGCCAGAATATGTTTGGTCTCAGTCTACACAAGGTGTAGATAAGTTCTACTCACAGTTAGTGCCATGTATCAATGGTAAGACTTTGTTTATTGCAGGTCGTGACGGTAAGGTTTATGCCTTTAACGTTCGCAACGGTGATGAACAGTGGCAGATAGACTTATCTGATGAAGAAGAGAATGATACCAAGCGTTCAGCAAGACTAAACGGTGGTATGATTGCTTCAGATGCCTTTGTTGCCGTAGGTTCAGAGAACGGTTATATCTATGTTTTAAATAGAAAAGACGGTTCTATTTACTTTAAATATTATTTAGGCTCAGAGATCGTAACTCGTCCTGCTTTTTCAGCTAGCGGTGACAAGCTCTTTGTCTTAGATGCTGTAGGTAAACTTTCAGCTTTTGATCTTGTAAAGAAGACTCGCTTATGGGTATCAGGAGATTCTGACAATGCTCTGCATTTAAGATCTCAGGCAACCCCTGTAGCAATCGGCGATGAGTTAGTTATCCTTGGTACTCCTTCAGGTCGAGTACTGATGATTAGCCAGAACGATGGTTACTTATTAAATCAGGTTGTTGTAGGCGAGAATAACGGAAGCTCAGATCTTGATAGAATGTCTGACGTTTCCTCAACTCCACTGTTACTTGGCAATTATATGTACACAACAGCATATAATTCAGGTTTCGTGAAGTACTCTTTAGAAAAGGAAACTGTTGAAGGTAAACTTGCATACCACTCTTCAAAAGATATTGCCTATGATGACAATTTCTTTGTTTTAACAGGTGACAACGGTCATGTATACTGTGTTCGCCGTTCAGACAATGTTGAGGTTTGGGAAAATCCACAATTGAGCTATCGTAATGTAACCGCTCCTGCTATTTACGGTAACTATGCTGTGGTAGGTGATCTTGAAGGTTATCTGTATTTTATGAATCTTAACAACGGTGTGATTGAGTCTAAGATTCAGATTTCAAGTTCTCCAATTTATGTAGCTCCACTTGTAGCTGGAAACTGCTTGGTTGTTTACTCATCATCAGGCGCTGTTGAAGTTTTATATTACGATCCAATTGATATCGTAATTCCTAAGAAGCGTTATACAGATCTTGAGATGGTAACCGGTAATACCGCTGCTCTAATTGCAGCTCAGGCAATGTCTCCTAACGCTGTAGGTTCTGGAGTAACTCAAGAAGCTCTTGAGAAACGTCGTGCAGAAGCTCGTAAGATCGTAGCTCAGATTGAGGCTCAACAGCGTGCTGCTGAAGCTCAGTATCGTGAGTACCAGAGACAGAAAGCTGAATACGAAAGAAGAGTTGCTGAGTACGAAAAGAAGAAACGTGAAGCTTTATCAGGTTACGGTTTAATGCCTGACAGTGGTATTAAGTCTGACTCAGATGAAGAATATGTAGAGGACGACTCTGAATAATACTGTTGTGAAACAGCATGATTCGTCCATTGTGTAAAAAAGGGGGGAATGCCCCCTTTTGACGTTATAGTAAGCCACCCTTACAAGGATGTTTAATGAAAGTAGTTGCTTTAGTAGGTTGCCCTAATGTTGGTAAATCTACATTTTTCAACAGACTTACTAAGACTAGAGATGCTCTAGTTGCAGATTTTCCGGGATTAACCCGCGATAGAAAGTACGGCCGTGCATTATATGAAGGCCGTGAGTACGTGATTATTGATACCGGTGGTATTGCAGAGGATGCCACAAACCAACCTGAAGAAGTTACTTCTCGCATGACCAATCAGGCTTTATTAGCTATTGATGAGTGCGATTTAGTTCTGTTCATGTTAGACGCAAGAGCAGGACTTTTACCTGGTGACTATAAGGTTGCAGATTACATTCGCCGTTCTGGTAAAAAGTGCGCCATCATTGCTAACAAGGTTGATGGTCTTGATCCAGAAACAGCAGGTGCTGAGTTCTACGCTTTAGGCTTAGGTGAAGTTTATCCTACAGCTGTAGTTCATGGTCGTGGTGTTGCCAATGTTCTAGAAGATGTAATTGCTCCTTTATTAAGAGAAGAAGGTCCTCTAGATTGCGATCTAACCCCTGAAGAGTTAGAAGAGCGCGAAAGAAAGGCTCATGAAGAAGAATTAGCTCAATGGGAAGAAGGTTATCAGTTCTTAGATAACGTTCCTGTTGATATGGTCGGTGGCGGTTTTGACTGGCACGAGCATAAAGAGAAATTCCGCGCCAGAATGAAAGGCGAGGATGTTGACGGTCAAAATGGTGATAGCAGTAAGGATACTCCTTTTGCTGATCTGCCAATTAAGATTGCAATTGTAGGTAAGCCAAACGTAGGTAAGTCAACTTTAACTAACCGTATGTTAGGTGAAGAGCGTGTGATTGTAGCTGACCATCCTGGTACTACCCGTGACTCTATTTATATTCCTCTAGAGCGTGATGATAAGAAATATATCGTTATTGATACTGCTGGTGTGAGAAAGCGTCGTAAGGTATCAGAGGCAATTGAGAAGTTCTCTATTGTTAAGACTCTAAAGGCAATTGAAGATTGTAACGTAGCTTTATTAGTTATCGATGCAAGATCTCATGTTACCGATCAGGATCTGTCATTATTAGGCTTTATTCTAGAATCAGGACGTTCTTTAGTAATTGCTGTAAACAAGTGGGACGGACTTGATGTTTCTGTAAAAGACGAGATTAAGCTTGAGTTAAACTCACGCTTAGGCTTCGTGGACTTTGCTAGAGTTCACTTTATCTCAGCTCTACATGGAACTGGTGTAGGTAACTTATTTGATTCTATTGATGAAGCTTATATTGGTGCTACAACCCGTCATTCAGCTTCAATGTTAAATAGAATTCTAAGAGCTGCTATTGAAGAGCACGAGCCTCCAATTTCAGGTGGTCGCAGAATTAAGCTTAAATTCGCTCATGCTGGTGGCTATAACCCTCCTAGAATCATTATTCATGGAAACAAGGTATCAAAGGTACCTGATGCTTATAAGCGTTACATCATCAACTGCTATCGTAAGGCTTTAAACATCATGGGTTCTCCTGTGATCATCGACTTTAAGGAAGGTGAAAACCCATTTGCTAATGAGAAACCTGCTCAAAAGCGTCAAACTCAGTCACAGATGAGAGCTGAAAAGCGTAAGCTTGCTAACGAGAGAATGTGGGCAAGAGCAGATGCTAAGCAGGATAAAGAAGAGCGTAAAGCTATTGCTAAGGCAAAGCGTGAAGGTACAGGTTTAGTTCTTGCTAAACGTCCAAGAAAGAAAGCTGATCCTAAAGCTCAAGCTAAGAAATCTAAATAAAACTGAGGGGGCGAAAGCCCCCTTTGAATTCGTGCGATTATTGGCTCTCTTTTTTGCTGTTCTGATATAAATCCCAAATTAACCATTCCAAAGTCATTTTAGCGTGTATACAGAAACGCTTATCTAAAGCCCAAATATTCTTTTCTTGTTGATAGGCATTAAAAGGACAACCTCCACCACAAATTCCAAGTGCAGGACAATCCTGGCATTCTTCCATATTTACAGGAGATCTTTTTGACCACTCGAGGAAATCCTGATTTTTCTCTGGAGAAAAGTCAGGATCAAAAATCGAACCTGAAAAGTAATTTTTTGTGCCTAAAAATCCGTGGCATATGCCAATAGAACCATCAGGTGCGAATACAAGCTGATTTCCGCCACAAGCAGCACAGTCAAACAGATGAACCTTTCCATCTACAAAAGATTTCACTTTGCGCATTATTCTATCTTCGTAAATGACTTTTTTTCTGAAGATCTCAAAGGATTTAATAATGAATTTTGATGCAGCAATGGCGTATTCTTCGCTTTCCTTTTCATCTCCATCTAAATTCATCAATATGTTGTAACCAATATTGTTGCTTTCAACTTTGTTTACTAAGAAATCAATAGTGTTGTCAAAATTCTCTAAGCAACTTTTTGAGATAGTGACTGACAATGAAAAATCATCGCAACCATTTCTTTTGCATGTATCTATAGCCTGCATAATTTTGTCAAATGTAGGCTCTCCGTTTACAAAAACTCTAGAAGAGTTTGTAACTAAAGAATCTCCATCAATTGATATGCCAATTCCTATCTTATGTTCTTTCATGAAGACAGCAATTTCGTCTGTTAACAGTGAGCCATTAGTAACGATAGCAAATTTTGTATCCTGTGCTAATTTATTCTCTTCCTTTAACTTCTCAGCGTCTAAGACGATCTGCTTTATGATAGGAAAGTTTAATAAAGGTTCTCCTCCATAGAAAATGATCATTCTATCGTCTTCATCATTGGTATAAGACCATTTGGCAAAGGTATTTAAAGCTAACTTTGCTACTTCAGGTTTCATTTTTCCAAGCTTCTTTAAATGACCTTTTTCTTGCTCTTTCATCATAAAACAGTATGAGCAATTGAAATTGCATTTATCTGTCATAATAAAATAGGCAACACGGATTGCTGGTTTTCCTGTTATAGCTTTGAATCTATCAATAACCATGTCGTCATATTTTGCATCAGGAATTAAGACTTTTTGCTTTTTTAATTCCTCAACCGTTGACTTAACCAATGACAGATCTGTATCAGATAAATTGTTATTTCCTTCATTGATATAACTCTTAACAAGATCATACAAACGTTGTGATATGAAAACAGGTCTTAAGCGAAGGCTATTAAATAATGCAACTTTTCCTTCTTTGGCATATTCATGTGTATATCTAGAAAAAACAGGTTTGTTGTTCATTTATCAAATCTCGCAAAAAAAAACTGATACAACGAATAAAACGTCATATCAGTTGTCTTATCTATAGCTGAACTAGCTAGTAAGCTGGTGCATTTGGAAAAGAGCTACAACTAAAATCATACAACGCAAGTCGTCAAGCTAATGTGTTAGCAACTTGTCTATTTGCGTAGTTGCAGCACTCAAAAAAATTAAGCCCAAACAGCATCAAGCTCTTCAAAGAAATCTCTACCAACTCTGCAATCGCATCTGCATGAATTGCAAGAAGTACAGTTGCAAGGACAACCGCCAGAGCTAAACATTGGTTTAGAGTTTACAGGAGCTAATATTGACAAATACTGGCTTTCGTTTGGAGCATACAACAACTCTTCTTCAAAGATATCTTCGCTGTTAAAAGGATTTACGCGACACTGACAGCCTCTGCAAGATCCCATGCATGTAACCATAGCGTAGCCTTCGTCATTAAAGATTGCACTAAAGTTGTCTGTATTTGGTATTAGTAATTCTGAATTCATAAAAAACACCACACTCTTTCATGAAATAAAAAAAAACAATTAAGTCCGAGTAACGTAATGAGTTCGTACCAGTCAGACTGTAATTAACTATACGTAGCAATTAGATAACAACTGTGTACAATTTAAATGAATTGCTCCCGTTAATCCTTTATGTGATAACGACAATTCCTCACACCACTCTTTTTTTAAATTTTAGTATATTGTTTTTTTTTGCAATGGTATTATTTTTGTATTGAAGCGTTGTGCATAATAAAAATTATAGAAAGGTTAAAATAAGAGAAAGTGATAACTGGCGAGCTATTTTTAAAGAAATCAGATTGCTTTTAGCAAAGAAGAGAACAGGAGAAAACTCTATTCGTGAATAAGTTTTTAGATTATTCACGTCTAGAGTCGTGGGATATTTTTACAACTAAGAATTTGCAACAATTTTTGGTAGTCTTAAGATAAGATCTAAAACAATAGCCAGAAAGACTACAGTAATTCCTAATAAAGTATCATCGTAACTTATATCAAAGAAATCCTCTCCATTGAACTTTGCAAAAGCACAATCAACTAACCACATGATGGTAGCTGAAGAGAACATTACAGTAATTCTTTTTAAATCAAAGTAAAACTGTTTTTGAAGGTAAAAACACACAATTGCAGCAAAGGCTGTAATTAAAAGGCACATTAGGCTAGTACCTCTTTGTGTGTAAATTTAGGTACTAGAATATATGCTACAAACCATACGGCAGTTACAGCTAAATCCATAGATACACCAACAGTTAAGATCTCATGCAACATCACTTTGGTACTCTCAGGATCATTTGCTGCTGTAAAGAATGGATAGAAAGGCACAATCTCACCATGCCATACATGTTCAATTAGCAGTAAGAATGAGCCTGACAGCAGTAGGTTAATCAGTTTCTGTAATTTAGGTGCAAAACTATTTACCTTTGTATTTTTACTGCTAGCAACTACTTTCTTGACGCCATAAGCTACAATTGCCTCTGCAACACAAGCTGTAAAACAAGCCATAACAACCTCTTATAAATTCTGAAACTTCAAATAGTATAGAGATGAATTAAAGCTACTTTTTCAATTGCTCCTGTAAGTGGCAAATTGACTTTAAAATGAACTTAATGGGGCAAAATTGAGAAATGATGGTGCAGTCTTAGCAGGTGGGCTTTGGCTTACGAAAAGAGCCAGCACATGTGCCAGCTCTTTTTTAGCAGTGAACAGCTTTAACTATTCATAATGCTGTTTACTCATAACGCTTTTCAAAGATCTTTTGAGGATCGTCATATTCAGCTTTTCTTAAATGAATTTCAGGTGGCAGAATAGGTGCCTTGCAAAGAGGGTAATCAACACCAACCTTGCCATCAGGATAGAACTTGCGATGCTCACCGATAACAAAGTCAGGCATGTGCTTGAAGATAGTTTTGGCTTCTTCTAAGAAGTCAGAGATAACCTCGAACATCTTGTAACACTGCTCTAGACATTCTTTTTCATCAGAGCTGTTATAAAGTACACGTGAAGCTACGATAAAGAAGGTCTGTAAAGATCCCTGCAGTGAGCTACCATAGAAGTAAAGCTGAGGCTGTTGCTCAATACCACATAAGAACTCAGAAATATCCTGCATCATTAAGATGGTCTCTAAACGAGTATTAGGACGAGCCTTTAACTTCTCAATAACCTTATTTACGATCTCGTTGAATACATCAGGATTAAAGATATCCTCAAGCTCTTTACGTGTAACCTTTACAGGAGCAGTCTTAACTTCGTTGATGTATTTATGGAAAGCTTCCTTGTCAATGTTCTTGAACTTCTTAAAATCAAGATCATAAGAATGCATAGGAGTGGTGTTTTCAACATACAGACCATCAGAGCAGTTAATGCAGTTTAATTTGCCACGTTCTTCTTCAAGGTTACGAATTACATAACCCATGTTACGAGCTGAGAGGGCAAAGAAGTAACCTGTTTCTACAAGTCCACCAAAGTTGCCTTTACCCTTCTGTTTAGTAGTGTAACTGCCACCTTGATCAGAGCAACCATGCTCGTTATACAAAGTGGTGTACTTCGAGTGCATAGCGCTTGAGTCAATCTTTTTACCATTATCAAGGCCAAACATATAAATGTTTTTAAAGCCTAAGAATAGAGCTCCAGATACACCCATGTTACCTACAAGAGGATTCATTAACTGTACGAAGCCTACTTTTCTGGTTTCTTTTATGGTAGCTAGGGCATATTTATAGAAAGGCTCATCAATCTTTCCAAAGATTGCTGTATGTTTAAATAAAGCTGTAGTGTAAGGATGAATTACATCACCTGTTAGCAAAATCACATCATCTAAGAAATGCTCATCAGGAATTACACTTAAAGCTTCTTTAATTTCAGGGGTTCTTTCAGTACATGCATAAAAATCAGGTTTAATACCGGCATGGTACAGAGTATCAATTGCAGTACCGCAAGCTACAATAATCGCTTTATCCTGATTCTTTCTAATAAATGGAATGTCATTATCAAGAGATGGACCTGAACCTATAACAAATACAGGTAATTTTGAATATTTCTTATCTAAAGTCTGATGTCTTAAAACAAAGTTCTTTTTGTCTAAGAGCGCATGACAGGCATGGCTTGCGCCAAACAGGTGGTCATCAAAGAAGCCCATTGCTGCATGTACAGAATCAAGATCACGCATTGCCACATCAGCAATTGCTTTAATCTCAGGAGAGGCATAATGCACAATACCTAACCATGAGGATGATAGGAAACGTCCATGCTTTGAATAGAAGGTTGACAGATCTTGAGTAAACTGGAATGGAGTCTGTCCTAACATGATGTTGATGGCATATTTGTTCTCAAATAAGAACTTCAATAAGTTCTGCCAATCAAAGGCATGTAATGAGGCAAAGAACACATCAAGATCAGGCTCTACAATGATAAGGTTAGCTACTTCCACTCTTTCATAAAGATAAGCTAATGAATAACCTAAACCTATACCAAAGAACATACAGTTAGGTACTGAGCCAATCTTTAAAGGGGAGAGTGTTTTATCACGCTCAATTTCTTCTTCTAAAGTAACTAAAGTATTTAAATACTTAAAATGTATCTGACCGAAAGGATCAGATTCGTGACCATAACGTGTCTGTAGGATCTTTGATCTTTCTAAGATCTGTACAATCTGCTGTTCACATAATTTAAAAGGATCAGCAGTTTTGTAGAAAAACTCATTGGTATCAGGAAAATAAAGATTTGGAATGCCGTTTGGCATGCAGAAGAACTCAATAGTTCTTTTAGGCTTGTAGTGCTCAAAGAACTTGCCAATATCTGGCATGTACTTTTTGAAAGCTTCAATATTTGTTGCAAATCTGTCGATCAGAAAATCGTTCATCTGCTGTTGGAGCTTGGCAAGATCCTGAATCTTTTCAAGATCATTGATATCAATATTGTCAAAATTTTTGGCAAGCTCTTCTAAAGACAGATCGTCATCCAAAAGAGAATTCTTTTTCTGATCTTCCATATCTCATCCTGATTATTGTTATATGCTGCCTAGTTTTATAGGCAATCCATTTTATTGGATTTTTAAGTTTACTTAAGGTTTTGTGCGATCTTTTTGAACTGAACGTACTTATTGCTGATGTTGTGACGAGATTTTACCTTGCGGTACTCGTCACCTACCTTAGCTCTTTCAATTGCAAGTTCTTTTACCTGAGACTTGATATGCTCAGCATAAGCTTTAACAAACTCTTTAGCTGTTTCTAATTCCTCAGCATTAAGAGTAGGCTTAATCTTTTCAAGCTCCTGTAAAAGCTCTTGAGTATAGCTAAGATAATCAGCAGAAAAACCTAAATCGTCTTTTTTAAGTTCATTACAAAGCGAATTCTCAGCTTCTGTAATTCGCCTTATGATTTCTTGTAAAGTCATGTAGTGCCTTTATACGCTGCCTTTAGCCATATTATCAGCATGGTTCAGATCAACATTTAACTGCTCTTGAGTTCTCTTTGAAGCAGCTTCCTGCTGAGCTGTAACTGGAATAGAATCCCATGCTTTTTTAATTGGCATTAAAGCTCTAATTGCATTATCAATAGGCTGTGTCATCAAATTTAATGAAGCTTCAGCAACCTGATCAATCATGTATGAGTATATGTCATAAAGACCTTGTGCAATAGACTTGCTTTGAGAAAAGTCGAGGGTGCTTCTCAAATTTTCTAAAATTGCAGTAGCAGTTGATAGTTTTTTTGCCTTTAAAGCCAGATCTCCACGTTCAATTGCTCCTTTTGCCTGAGCTAAACGCTCAAAGAGTCCCTGATAGAGCAGTTTAGTTACGTAATATGGATCAGCAACTGAAATTTCTGCGTTGACGGTGGTCTTCTGATAGGCTCTGAGGTTACGGCCGTACATAGATCTCTCCTTGCATAAATTAATCTGAGATGGCAGTTATTTGCCACGTGAACATACTTTTTTAGTATTTATGCAAGAAAAATGCCGAAAATTTTGAAGATTAATTCTAACAAATAAACAGGAGTGGTTTTTGAATTTTGCATTTCAAATTCACTGATTTTTAAGAACAATCTGTAATTTTTAAGAACAATCTGTAACGTTAACTGTAACGTTAAGCTACAAGTTTATATTAACTTGTTTGGCTTCAATTGAACCGATAAATTATGTGATGTTGATCGGTTCGATTTGGTTGCAGTAAAGGATGAAAAAGAAAAGAGAGGTTGAACAGTACCCCCGTGCGTAGTAATTAGGTCCATAAGAACTCTTAAGCGCACAGGGTAAGACTGATTACAGCATAGAAAATTTTAAGACAATGTCAAGATAAGAATATGAAATTTCAAATAAAACTGTACAGTAGGTCATTCCGAGAAAAATGACGCTTTATAAGCTATGATGAAGATTTTTCCTGAATAAAGAAAACTTCCTGACGAGCCTGACGACGAGCTCTAGCATCCTTGATAAACATTTGACGCTGACGTGAACGTCTTGCAGCTGTGTTGTTATGAAGTAAACGACTTGATTTTTTCATATTGAACCTCCGTCGGCACCTATTATACCTAACAAGACTGCTTACTACATTTTTTATTGTAAATTTTATCGTCAATAGAGATAGCCACTTACTACACTTTTCTATAAAACAGCCTTATAAAGAGGACTTTTATCAATATTGCTCCGAAATGATTAAAAGTACACCAATTGACATATGCTCACTTGCAATGTGGTAAAATACAGCCACATTTTTTTAGAGCTGTTTTATTTAAGGTTGGTTGTTAAATCTTAAGCAAACAGTAAAGCTAGAAAAAAGTCATTTCACTATATCAGTTAGTTAAACAGGAACATTTCTGATGGATATCATTTTAGGTTCTCCTGCCGTTTCAACCTTTAGAATTGAAAAGATTATCAATGCTCTAGGTAAAGAAGGCATCAAGGTAAGTTCAATTAGTACTCATTTTGTTCATCTTGTTGATACCAAAGAGTCTTTAACCGATAAGGAAAAGACCGTTTTAAACAAGATCCTAAGCTATGGTCCATCAAAGGACGAAACCGAGAATAAAGGTGAGCTATTCTTTGTAATCCCTCGTGTAGGTACCATTTCTCCTTGGGCATCTAAGGCTACTGATATTGCTCACAACTGCGGTCTTAATAAGATCTTAAGAATTGAGCGTGGTATTGCTTACTACATCGTAAAAGAGAATGGCACATTCTCTGATGATGAGAAGAAAAAAGTAAGTGCTTTAATTCACGACCGCATGATGGAGAACGTTCTGTTCTCTTTAGAAGAAGGTTCAAAGCTATTTGAAAAGCAGACTCCAAAGCCATTTAAGACTGTTGCTTTAACCACAGGTGGTATGGATGCACTGCGCAAGGCTAACGTAGAGTTAGGCTTAGCTTTATCAGAGCCTGAAATGGAATACTTAATGGACAGCTTCAAGGTAATCGGTCGTGATCCTACCGATATCGAGCTGTACATGTTCGCTCAGATGAACTCAGAGCACTGCCGTCATAAGGTTTTCGGTGCTGAATGGAAGATTGACGGTAAGTTACAAGACAAATCTTTATTCGGAATGATCAAAAACACCTTTGAAACCAACGGTGATTATGTGCTGTCAGCATATAAAGATAATGCTGCTGTTATGGAAGGCTCAAAGGCTGGTCGTTTCTTCCCAAATCCTAATCATGAGTGGGCATACCACGAAGAGGATATGCCTATCTTAATGAAGGTAGAAACCCACAACCATCCTACAGCTATTTCTCCATTCCCAGGTGCTGCAACAGGTTCTGGTGGTGAAATCCGTGATGAAGGCGCAACCGGTATCGGTTCTAAGCCAAAGGCTGGTATCAGTGGCTTTAGCGTATCTAACTTACGTATTCCTGGTGACGTTCAGCCATGGGAGCATGATTTTGGTAAACCAGGTCGTTTAGCATCAGCTTTACAGATCATGATCGATGGCCCATTAGGTGCTGCAAGTTTCAACAATGAGTTTGGTCGTCCAAACCTATGTGGTTACTTTAGAACTTACGAAGAAGAAGTTACAAGCTTCAATGGTAAAGAAGTTCGTGGTTACCACAAGCCAATTATGTTAGCTGGTGGTTGGGGTAACATCCGCCGTGAGCACATCATAAAAGATCATATCGATCCAGGTGCTAAGTTAATCGTTTTAGGCGGTCCTGCTATGAACATCGGTTTAGGCGGTGGTGCAGCTTCATCAATGAACTCAGGTGCTTCATCAGAGGACTTAGACTTTGCTTCAGTTCAGCGTGGTAACCCTGAAATGCAGCGTCGTTGTCAGGAAGTTATCGATGCTTGCTGGGAGCTAGGTGAAGATAACCCAATTATGTTCATCCACGACGTGGGTGCTGGTGGATTATCAAACGCAATGCCAGAGTTGGTAGCAGACGGTGGCGTAGGTGGTAAGTTTGACTTACGTAAGATCCCTAACGACGAGCCTGGTATGTCTCCATTACAGATTTGGTGTAATGAGTCTCAGGAGCGTTATGTATTAGCTGTATCTGCTGAGAAGTTCGATATCTTTGAAGGCTTCTGTAAGCGTGAGCGCGCTCAGTACGCTGTAATCGGTGAAGCTACCAAAGAGCGCCGTGTAGTTTTAGAGGATCCATACTTTGGTAACAAGCCAATTGATTTACCTTTAGATGTTCTATTAGGTAAACCTCCTCGTATGCACAAGGATGTAAAGACTGCACAGCAGCACTCACCTGAGTTAAATCTTGAAGGGGTAACTCCAAGACAGGCAGCTGAGCGTGTATTACGTTTACCTACAGTTGCTGAAAAGACCTTCTTAATTACCATCGGTGATAGATCAGTTACAGGTTTAGTAGCACGAGATCAGATGGTAGGTCCATGGCAGGTTCCTGTAGCTGACGTTGCAGTAACTGCAGCTTCATATGATACCTATCATGGTGAGGCTGGTGCCGTAGGTGAAAGAACTCCTGTTGCTCTGTTAAATCACGCTGCATCTGCTCGTTTAGCAGTAGCTGAGGCTGTAACTAATATTGCAGCTGCTGATATTGGTGAGTTAAAGAGAGTTAAGTTATCAGCTAACTGGATGGCTCCAAATGGTCACCCAGGTGAGGATGCTGGTTTATACGAAGCTGTTAAGACCGTAGGTATGGATATTTGCCCTGAGTTAGGTATTACTGTACCTGTTGGTAAAGACTCTATGTCAATGAAGACTACCTGGCAGGAGAACGGTGAGAACAAGACCGTAACTGCTCCTATGTCTTTAATCATCTCAGCATTTGCTAGAGTTGAAGATATTCGTAAGACCTTAACTCCACAGTTACGTACTGACAAGGGTGAGACCACTCTTATCTATGTAACCTTAGGTGAGAGACAGAATCGTTTAGGTGGTTCTGCTCTAGCTCAGGTATATCGTCAGTTAGGTTCTAAGTGTCCTGATCTTGACCATCCAGTACGTCTAAAGGGCTTATTCGATTCAATCCAGTTCTTAAACCGTAAGGGTAAGTTATTAGCTTACCACGATATTTCTGATGGTGGTTTATTCACCACTATCTGTGAAATGGCTTTTGCCGGTCACACAGGTGTTAATGTTCGTATCGACAACTTAGGTGAAGATGACTTAGCAGTTCTCTTCTCAGAAGAAGTTGGTGCTGTTCTACAGGTTAAGGTTGAAGATGCTGAGACTGTAATGAACATCCTGTCAGGTCACGGTTTAGCTAACTGCATCTTTGAGATCGGCTCATTACGTAGCGATGATCATATCGTCTTCAATCGTGATGGTAACGAAATCATCAATGAGCCTCGTCAGTACTTCCGTAAGATCTGGGCTGAGACCACTTATCAGATGCAGTCACTTCGTGATAATCCTGAGTGTGCTCGCCAAGAGTATGAAGCTAAGGATGAGTCAAATGATAGAGGTCTGTTTGTAGAACTTACATTTGATATCAATGAGGATGTTGCAGCCCCTTACATCAGCAAGGGTGTTGCTCCTAAGGTTGCAATTTTACGTGAGCAGGGTGTTAACTCACAGGGCGAAATGGCAGCTGCCTTTAATAGAGCAGGCTTTAACTGCGTAGACGTCCATATGTCAGATGTTTTAACAGGTAAAGTTAAATTAGATGACTTCAAGGGCTTCGCAGCTTGTGGTGGTTTCTCATACGGTGACGTTTTAGGTGCCGGTGAAGGTTGGGCAAAATCAATTCTGTTCAACTCAGTTGCAGCAGATGAGTTCTCTAAGTTCTTCAACAGAAAAGACACCTTCGCTTTAGGCGTATGTAACGGCTGTCAGATGATGTCTACTCTGTCATCTTTAATTCCTGGTGCTGAGAACTGGCCTCGTTTCGTAACTAACTTATCAGAGCGTTTTGAGGCTCGTTTTGTTGAAGTTGAAATTCAGAAGAGCCCTTCAGTACTGTTCGCTGGTATGGAAGGTTCAAGACTTCCTATCGTAGTATCTCACGGTGAAGGTCGCGCTGAGTTCAAGGACAAGGCTCATTTAGAAGCTTTAGAGAAGTCAGCTCAGATTGCAGTTCGTTACATTGACCACAATGGTAAGGTAACAGAGCAGTATCCTATGAACCCTAACGGTTCTCCAAATGGTATTACCTCTGTAACTAATACAGATGGTCGTTTCACCATCTTAATGCCTCATCCAGAGCGTGTAATGCGTACTGTATCTAACTCATACCACCCAGACGAGTGGGGTGAGGATAGCCCATGGGTAAGACTATTTAGAAATGCACGTGTATTCGTAGGTTAATCTTCTAATACACAAGCTCAAAGCCTCTGCACTAACCTGCAGGGGCTTTTTTGATCTTTAAAAGCTTTTTTTCAAAAAGATTATTGTCCCTGCCTATAAAAAGTCTAGCTTATAGCGTTATACTCAATGAGTCTTTAGGAGAAACCTGAGACTTTCATAAAATTTCATGTATTAAGAATGCGATAAAGATTTAGGAGTTATTGAAAAGTTATGGAACTGACAAAAGAGCAACTAGAAAGGTACTCTAGACACATTACCTTAAAAGAATTTGGTGTTGAAGGTCAGAAAAAACTACTCTCATCTAAAGTGCTTGTCATTGGAACTGGTGGATTGGGATCACCTGTTTTAATGTATTTGGCTGCAGCTGGTATCGGTACTATCGGTATTGTCGATGATGATGTTGTGGATTACTCAAATCTGCAACGACAGGTGATTCATCAGACCAAAGATGTAGGTGTCTTAAAAACAGAGTCAGCTAAAAACAAAATCAATGCTCTAAATCCAGAGGTAAAGGTTAATATCTACAACACCTTTATTACCCCTGATAACATTCTAGATATCATTAAGGACTATGACTTTATCTTAGATTGTACTGATAACTTTGAAAGTAAGTTCTTAATCAATGATGCTTGTGTGATAGCTAAAAAGCCTTTTTGTCATGCAGCGGTGATCCGTTTCCAAGGTCAGGTAATGACTTATGTACCAGGCAAAGGTCCTTGCTATAGATGTGTATTTGGAAAAGTACCACCAAAAGGTGCTGTAAAGAACAGTAAGCAGATTGGTGTCTTTGGTCCATTACCTGGTCTTATTGGTAATTTTCAGGTAATTGAGTGCGTAAAGTACCTTTTAGGTATAGGTGAACTTTTAACAGGTCATTTATTAACCATTGATGCTTTGAGCATGAAGGTTAAGAACATGAAATTACCTCCTAAAAACTGTGAATGCCCAGTATGCTCTGAGCATAGAACAATCCTAAAGCCATCAGACTCCTTCTAGACAGTCATAAAACTGTCATACAAAAAGGTGGTGTAGAGTTTTATTTTATATAACTGTTTGAATATACGTATAAAAATCTATATGGCACGATAATTGAATAAGTCATCTTAACTAAAGAAAGTGGGGTGACTTATGACAGCTTCAGTAAACGAATTAGAACTCTATAAAGAAATTTTTGAAAAAGAGCCTTCTGCAATCATCGTATTAGATGAAAGAGGTGTCGTAAAAAAGGCTAATGATTCTGCCTTAAAGATGCTTAATGTAGAAGCTTTAGAAGGTCGTAAGTGGTATCAGGTTATTGATGAGGTGTTCCGTCCTCAAAAAGATGACGGTCAGGAAATCTCAACTGTTGATGGCAAGCGTCTTCAGGTGTCTACAAAGCCTTTAGCTCATGGTCAGTTAGTTCAAATGACTGATCAGACCGAGACTCGTAAACTTACTGATAAGTTAAATCATATGGAGAGATTGTCTTCATTAGGTAAGATGGCAGCATCTTTAGCTCATCAGATCAGAACCCCATTATCTGCTGCTATTTTGTATGCAGCAAACTTAGGTAATCAGAAATTACCTTTGACCTCACGTAATGTTTTCCAGAAAAAACTAATGTCTCGTCTTGAGGCTCTAGAAGCTCAGGTAAGTGACATTTTAATGTATGCCCGTTCAGGTGAGCAGTCAGTTAAAGTTTTAGATGCTGTGGATATCGTTGAAGGTGTTTTAGGTTCAGTAGCTTCAGTTGTTGAAAAGAGTGGTGCAAATTTAAGCTCAGATATTGGTCCACGTCCAATGACAGTTTTAGGCAATGTTACAGCTTTAAACGGAGCAATTAGCAATTTGGTGACAAATGCCATTGAAGCTGGTGCAAAAAACGTTAAGATAGAGCTTGTAGCTGATACTAATAATGTTATGATCAGCGTTAAAAATGACGGACCTATGATTAAGCCTGAAGTAAGTGCTCATATCTTTGAGCCATTCTATACTACTAAGAGCAATGGTACAGGTTTAGGCCTTGCTGTAGTAGCTGCTGTTGCTAAGGTACATCAAGGAGATATACGTCTTGTTTCAAATGAGAAGGAAACAGTATTCACCATGATCATTCCAAAGTATGAGGGAGTACTTGAACCTTCTGAGAGCTTTAAAGACGAAAAGTCTGTAGCTTAAAGATAAGCTTAAAGGAATACTATGAGTAACAGTCAAATTCTAATTGTTGATGACGACAGTCAGTTAAGAGAGGCGATTGTAGATACACTGATGCTGACAGGTTATGTTTGTCTTGATGCATCAGGTGGCGAAGAAGCTCTAGATATTCTTTCAAAGAAAAAAGTTGATATGGTCATTTCTGATATCCAGATGGGAGCAATGGATGGCCATACTCTTTTAAACGCAATTCACGAAAAATTCCCTAATATGCCTGTCTTGTTAATGACAGCATATGCCAATATCAATGGTGCCGTAAGAGCAATGCGTGATGGTGCTATTGATTATTTAGCCAAGCCATTTGCCCCAGAGGTTCTGTTAAATCAGGTATCTCGTTATGTTCCTGTAAGTAAGGTTGTAGGCGGTGAGCCTATTTTTGCTGATCCGTCAACAGCTGAGTTGTTATCTTTAGCAGCACGTGTAGCTGCAACTGATGCAACTGTGATGATCACTGGTCCTTCAGGTTCAGGTAAAGAGGTTTTATCCCGTTATGTTCACGATAAATCACCTCGTGCATCAGGTCCTTTTGTAGCAATTAACTGTGCAGCAATTCCTGACTCAATGTTGGAGGCTACCTTATTCGGTTATGAAAAAGGTGCTTTTACAGGCGCAGTGCAGGCTTGTCCTGGCAAATTTGAGCAGGCTCAAGGTGGTACCATCCTTCTAGATGAAATTACAGAGATGGATCTTGGGTTGCAGGCAAAGCTCTTGCGTGTGCTGCAAGAAAAAGAAGTTGAAAGATTAGGTTCACGTAAAACTATTTCTTTAGATGTAAGAGTCATTGCAACTTCAAATAGAGATTTAAAACAGGCTGTAGCTGAAAAGAAATTCCGTGAAGATCTTTATTACAGATTAAATGTTTTCCCATTACGCTGGTTACCTCTTTGTAAGAGACCAAAGGATATTATTCCTATTGGTACTTTCTTATTATCAAAGCATGCTAAAGACTCAAATATGGCAATTCCTAAATTGTCAGAGAGTGCTAAAAAGAAACTTTTAGCTTACAGCTGGCCAGGCAACGTACGTGAATTAGATAACGTAATGCAAAGAGCTCTTATTCTCTCTGCAAACGGTGTGGTTGATGACAACTGCATTATCTTAGATGAGTCCTCATTAGAAGATGCTCTGCAGTCACAGTCATTTGATACAGAAGGTGTTGCTGTACCTGAGATTGCTCCTGAACAGATCACCGAAGATGATGCAGATACTAAGAGCACAAGTTCTGTGCCTTCCTCTGTTTCAAGCAGTGAAGATTTGGTACGAAATCAGAAGATCCCTCAGGATCTTGGAGGTGAGCTAAAGCAGCAGGAATATCAGATCATTTTAGATGCTTTGATTGAATGCCGTGGCTCTCGTCAGGAAGTTGCTACTAAGTTAGGCATCAGTCCTAGAACCTTACGTTATAAGATTGCTAAGATGAGAGAACTTGGAATGATCATTCCAGGATAGAAAAACATTATCATATATTAAACACCAAAATCGTCTAAAATACTGGATTATAGCTATTCATTTTGGTGTTTATATGTCTTCAAAAATCAGAGTCCCTGCCTTAGAAAGAGCCCTGAGGATCTTAGAGGTTCTTCAAAAAAATCATCGTTGTACTATATCTGAAATTATTTCATTAACAGGACTTCCTAGAAGTTCTGTTTATGTCCTTGTCGATGATATGGTCAAATTGCGTTTATTAAGACAGAATTCTGACAAGACTATTCAATTATGGATGAAGCTAGTTGCTTTAGGCAATTCAGCTTCAGAATCATTAGATTTAAAAGAAATCATAAGCCCATATTTAGACAGGCTTATTACCAGCATTGATTGCCTTGCAGTTCATTTTGGCATTATGGATGATGACAAGGCTTTTTATGTCCTAAAAAAGACCAGTCCTAAAACCGGTATGAGAATAATGTCAAGAGAGGGTGCTGAGATCTCCTTAGTTCATACAGCACTAGGTAAGTGCCTTTTAGCTTATCAGGAAGCTACTCAAAGAGAGAATATAATAAGAACACTAGACTACACTCCTGCTACTGCTAACTCTATTACGACCCCTGAGGCATTACGCAAAGAATTAGCTTCAATTCACTTAAGAGGTTTCTCTTATGACAATGGTGAAGGTGGCCTTGAGATCCGCTGTGTAGCAGTGCCAGTGTTTGACCTGGACAGTCATTTAATTGGTGCTATCTCTATAGTAGGTACTATCAACAAATTTACCACTGATAAGTTGTCAGCAATTATTGAAAAGGCTAAGAAAACAGCTTTACAGATAACCTCTGGCTTGATGATGTAGCAGATCTTTGTAAGAACTATATTTACCAGCATTAAATGCCACTAATTAAAATTCTCAAAATTTTTATCATGTATAATTGAAATAGAACTAATGAATTGAGAACAAGACTATGACTACTAAACAATTCTTACCTTTGCCATACGGAAAAGATGATTTTGACAATTTAAAAGCTGATGGTTGTTACTTTGTAGATAAGACATCATATCTTAAAGACGTGGTTGATACGGATAAGTCGTATGTAATGTTATTTACAAGACCTAGACGCTTTGGTAAGTCGTTGTTTATGACCATGGCTGAGTCATTCTTGAAAATCGACTCTGATAATCCTGGTGACACTACGCTTCAGCAAAAGACTTTTAAAGACACCAAAATATTAGATGACAAAGAGTTCTGCCAAAAATACATGGGACAATATCCTGTCATTTGCCTTACCTTAAAAGGAGTTCAAGG
>OMZC01000002.1 GCA_900315395.1 uncultured Gammaproteobacteria bacterium | reverse complement strand
ATATCACCTTAGGCTTTATAATCAAAAATCATATTTTAAAGAGCAAAGTCGGTGCTGGACCGCTTATATTTAACGTTTTAACTCAATTTTTGAAATGCAAAAGTTGAGTTAGAAACTAGTTTTCGCAATAAAGGAAGAGGTTTTTATGTATACACTCTCAGGCGTTTCTGTAGGAGCTGGTATTGCAGTAGCTCCTGCTTTAGTCATTGCTAGACAGAAATCTGAATACAGTAAAGAAGAGCTCTTTACCTTTGACAGCGAAAGTGAAATTGACAGATATATAAAAAAATCCAGTCAGTTTGCGCAGAAATTAAGACAAATTGTAAATCCTGCTAAAGATACCGTACGTGATCTTTTAGGAGCAGCAGCTGGATTTATCACATCTGAGGATAATAAAAGAGAAGTTATCGATCTTATAAATCAGGGTTGCTCATCATGCATGGCTGCAAGAACCGTACTTTTAGGAAATCTTGATGCGTTTTATAAGCACAACAATGATTTAAAGGCAGATAAAGAAGAGTTAACCTCTCTTATGAATGAGTTCATTCATACTCTAGAGCATGCCCATGGTGATGAGATTGAACTGCCTACCCTTACCAAAGATGTCATTTTAATTACCACCAATATCTCCCCTGCTCAGCTTTTGTCTCTTGATACAAAATTCATTAAAGGCGTGATCTTAGAAGGTGGTCATGACTCAGGACATTTAGGTGTAGTGTTGCGTGAATTATCTATTCCAGCAGTATTTGGTGTTTTTGATGCCACTACCATTAAAAACGACACTACAGTACTAGTTGATGGTAATTCCTCAGTTGTCATCGTCGAGCCATCTGATGACATCAAAGAGAGCCTGCTTACCATGCAGGATCTTTATCAGGATCAGATAAACGATGAGTCATTATTAAACCTTACAATTGCCTGTGCTGTAGGTGCTATCAGTAATGGCAGTAATGAGCAGATTAAGAATCATGGCTTAGGCCTGTTAAGATCTGAGTTCTTATTCTTATCTTCAAGTTACGAACCATCTGAAGATGAGATGACCGATTGCTTTTATAAGATCATCTCTCCAATTAAAAAAGGAGCTCCAATTACAGCTAGAACCTTTGACTTTGCCGATGACAAAAAGCCTCTGTTTAACATCAGATTAGATGATTCAGGTCCCTTAAAAGGCTATGGTGCCTATGTTGGTACTAATCTTTTGAAAAAGGAAATTAGAGCTCTTCTAAGAGCATCTAAAGGAAGAACCATTACTATCGTGTTCCCGCTAGTTACTAAGATCTCTGAAAAAGACTACCTTTTAAAATTAGCCAACGACAGTTTAGATGAGCTTAACGAGCAAAAGATTGAGCATGGCGACATGGAGATAAGTTTCATGATTGAGACTCCAGCTGCAGTTCTTTTAGCTCCTGCTATTGCTAAAGAAGGCTCCATGATGATCATCGGTACTAGCTCATTAGCTGAGTACGCATCTGCTCCATGTCCACCAGATAAGGCCTTTACCCCAGTTTTGGCTAAAATGATTGTAATGGCAGCCAAAGCTGCCTTTGAGTCTGGCGCTACCTTAGGTGTAGCAGGACGCTTTGCCTCACGCTCAGAGCTCATTCCTTTCTTTTATAGGCTAGGTGTTACTTATCTTGTGACAGGAGCTTATAACATTGATAGGATCAAAGCTGTAGTTGAAAGACTGAATCTTGAGCAGGACATTCAACCTGCTTTTGACAAAGATCTGTATAATAAAATAATGACTACTTATTCAGGTACAGAGCTGTCTGAAATCATTAACTCTTTATAGAATTGAGTGCTCTGTAAGAAACAAGGATTTAAAATGGGACTTTTTTCTTTTTTTCAAAAAAAGCAGGCTGTAAGTCAGGAAGTTAAAAGTGAAGCTGATTTAGAGCTGTATACCCCAATTAGTGGCAATTTAATTTCATTAGAAGAAGTACCAGATCTTGTCATCTCCGAAAAACTAATTGGTGATGGAGTAGCAGTTGTTCCTGATACTGGAGCTGACACCATTGTAGCTCCTTGCAGTGGCACTATCTCAAGACTGATTGCCTCTAATAATGCTTTTGCTGTAAGAACAGAGCAAGGCGTAGAGGTTTATGTAACCTTTGGAATTGGCACTAGCAGCTTTACAGGAGTGGGTATGGCTGCCATTGCAAAATTAGGTCAGACAGTATCAGTAGGTGATCCTGTACTAAAGTTTGATATGGAAAAGGTCTCAAAAGATCTTGAATCTAATGTAACCTCTTTAATTGTTGTCAGAAGTTCAGCATCTATTGCTAAGGTTATTAGCAGTTCAGGTAAAGCAGAGGCTGGCAAAGATCCTTGTTCTTGGGTAATTTTACAAGACGATCAGTAATAGCTTTAAAGCTCAATTTGGCTTTACAAACTAAAAGAGGAGAACAAACGATCTCCTCTCTCTATCTTTACTTAAAACTAATCTTAAAGACTAATTTACAATGTCATCAGGGCTGTTGTGACCTGAATACTGAGCCTTAACTTCAGCCTCGATCTTAGATGCATTCTGAGCATCCTTAGCCTTCATAGCGTTATAGTCATAGCTGTATGAAGTAGTCTTCTTCTCGGTAGAAGTAGTGCTGTCAGTCTTCTTGGTATCAGTTGTCTTATCTGATGCAGTAGTCTTATCAGTTGATGTAGTGCTGTCAGTTGAGGTTGCAGTCTTTGAACTATCATCTGAAGTCTTGGTATCACCAGTTGCATCAGTCTTCTTACCATACTTTTCAGCTACTTCTTTTTCGATTGCAGCTATATTCTCAAGATTCTTTTTCTTGATGGACTGGTAATCATAAGTGTAGCCACTAGAACTTGATGATTCCTTCTTTGAGGCAGCGCTTACTTCTGTCTGATTGTATTTCTTTAAAGCTGCTAATGACTCTTTGCTAATATCAACGGTGTCAGCTGATTCATTAGCAATCTTCATCTTCTCTTCAAAAGCTGACTTGTAACGGCTCTTGGTAGCAAATGAAGCTGCTTTCTGAGCTAATGAATTTACACTGTTATTAGCTTCATTTTTTAGCTTGTCACTATATGTAGATTCACTGCCAGAATAACTTGCAATAGCATTTTTAATGCTTGTCAGTGCACTTGAATCTATAGCCATAATTCTCTCCTCGGCAAGTAGTTTTTTATCCTTTTTTGCCTTTCGATCTATTATCGGTCAATCCAAACTAAAACTTTAGTAAAAAATTAATGTTTTTTGAAAAAAGCTGAAAAATAAAGCATTCAAGTCTTATTTGTAAGACCTGAATGCTTATATATCAAGACATATAGAGAGTTTATAACTTTATAGTAATTCTAAGTTTTACCAATTAGTAACTATGCATAGTCCGAAATTGATGGGGTCATATAAGAGCGATACTTATTTACAAGCTTTGACAAATCATTGCTCTTACTTTGTACTAGGTTATCAAGCTCCTTATCACTAATACCTGCATTTAAAGTACTGTAAACGGGCTTTAATAATTCCCGATATGAGGATAGAGCTTTATCAAGCTCATCAGGATCATTTAAGTCTACATTAGAGAACAGTGAGGTAATTGAATTGATAACATCCTCATTAGTAGCTTGTGGCAATATAGTTTCTGTACCTTCTTTTACATTGGTTTTAAGACCAATCTTATTAAAGGATTCATTGATGTAACCTGCCTGTTCTTTTGAAATGATATTAGACTTGCCGTAATAGTCTTTAATACCTGAAAAAGAGCTGATAGTCTCTTTGCTACTATTCTCAGTTGCCAGATCTTGCTGACTGTTTACATAGTCTTTAACTGCTGAGGTTAAGACTTTTGCCTGATCCTCATTGAGATTATTTTTAGCATAAGTAGTGACAATGTTAGTCATAATTGACTGTTTGGCATAATCGTCATAATCAAGAAATGACTTGGTCTTTACATCAGAGCGCATGCTCTGAATTAAATCACGACAGTTTTGAAGTTCTTCTTTTGAGAACTTGGTATCCATCACTGTGACGTTACCATCCTCATCATAGGTAGCATCTGACTTTGACTCAAAGAAGATGGTGGCAGCATGAGAGATCTTACTGTCCTTTAATAATTCATGAGATGAAGTATTAAGCTTGTTATTTACATCATCTGAGTCAATTAAATTCTTACTTTCATTTAAAGACTGCACACTCTGACGTAATTTCTCAGGATCAAGCTTGGTGTAATTTACTTTGGTCTGACTTTTAACAAGTTGAGCTGGACTTGCATCTAAAGAGAAAAGATCCATAAACTCTCCTAACATGTATAGTTATCTATACAATTAACGGTCAGTTTGAGCTTGATCTTTAGGCAAAAATAAAGGCCTTACCCAATTTGGGTAAGACCTCTTATCTTATGAAATTAGCTTTAAGCTAAATTATAAGTTTGCAACGATATCTTCAACTGTCTTCTTAGCATCACCGAAGCACATTGAGGTGTTGTCCTTGAAGAACAGTGGGTTCTGAACACCAGCATAGCCTGGGTTCATAGAACGCTTGAATACTACAACATTGCGAGCCTTCCAAACCTCAAGTACTGGCATACCAGCGATTGGGCTTGATGGATCCTCAGCAGCTGCTGGGTTAACAGTATCGTTAGCACCGATAACTAATACGGTATCTGTGTTCTCGAAATCGTCATTGATTTCGTCCATTTCAAATACGATATCGTATGGAACCTTTGCCTCAGCTAACAGAACGTTCATATGTCCTGGTAGACGACCTGCTACAGGGTGAATAGCGAAGCGAACTTCGATACCACGAGCCTTTAACTTCTCAGTTAAAGCTGCAACAGCGTTCTGAGCCTGAGCTACAGCCATACCATAGCCTGGGGTGATGATAACTGAACTTGAGTTCTTTAATAAGTCAGCAACTTCATTTGCCTTTAACTCATGATACTCGCCCATTTCCTCATCTTTCTTTGCAGCAGCTGGAGCATTACCAAAGCCACCTGCGATAACAGAGATGAATGAACGGTTCATAGCCTTACACATGATGTAAGACAGAATAGCACCTGAAGAACCTACTAAAGCACCGGTTACGATCAGAAGGTCGTTATTTAACATGAAGCCTGATGCTGCAGCTGCCCAACCTGAGTATGAGTTCAGCATTGAGATAACTACTGGCATATCAGCACCACCGATAGCAGCAACTAAGTGAACACCAAATAGTAAAGCAATAACTGTCATTACTAATAATGGGAATGCTGGAGCTGCATCAGCTGCTAAGAACCAAATCAATAACAGGAATGAAACAACTAAAGCACCTAAGTTTAGAGCATTACCAAATGGTAAGGTTAGAGGAGCTGACTTAAAGATACGTAACTTATAGGTACCGTTTAACTTACCGTAAGCTACGATAGAACCTGTAAAGGTTACAGCACCGATGAAGATACCTAAGAAGATTTCAACTAACTCTGTATTTAACTCAGCAACTGGAGTTGCTAAGAATACAGCTGGATCTTCTTGCATATGAATGTAGCTGTTAAAGCCTACTAATACAGCAGCTAAACCTACGAAGCTGTGTAAGCATGCAATAAGCTCTGGCATCTGAGTCATCTGAACTTTACGTGCAACGTAAATACCGACAACTGCACCACCGATCATAGCAACAACAATCACGAAAATACATACTGATGGATTATCGAAGATGTTGCCAACGCGAACGAAGGTTGCTAATAAGGCGATGGCCATACCAACCATACCAGATAGACAGCCCATTTTTGCAGTTTCCTGCTTTGATAGACCTGCTAACGCCATAATGAATAATAGCGCTGCAAGAATGTAGGCCATATGAGTTAAACCTAACATATTAAATTATCTCCTTACCTACTATTGCTGTTTTCTGAACATAGCTAGCATACGGCGTGTTACAGCGAAACCACCAAAGATATTGATAGATACTAGTAAAACACCAATAAATGCAAGAATGCCGATAATGATTGAATCGCCAATCTGCACCATTGCACCTACAACCACAATACCTGAAATAGCATTAGTTACAGACATCAATGGAGTGTGCAGTGAGTGTGAAACGTTCCATACAACGTAGTAACCTACAACGCAAGCTAATACGAATACGGTGAAGTGTGGTAAGAACTTCTCTGGAGCGTAGCCACCGATTAACATGAATGCAACTACGATTGCAGCTAGAGCTACAATCTTTAAAGCAGGGCTTGCTTTCTTAGGCTCTTGCTTTGCAGGAGCTGCAGCATCAGCCTTGGCCTTAGGAGCTGCTGATACGCTGATCTTTGGAGGAGGGAAGGTAACTTCGCCATCTTTAGTAACAGTCATGTTACGTAGAACAACGTCATCAAAGTTTACATCGATCAAGCCGTCTTTGTTCTTGCATAGAAGCTTCATCAGATTTACTAAGTTTGTTGAGTAAAGCTGTGAAGACTGAGCAGGAAGACGAGCTGCAAGATCGGTGTAACCGATCATCTTAACGCCGTTATCAGTAGTGATAACCTTGCCAGCAACTGTGCCTTCGCAGTTACCGCCTGTTGCGGCAGCTAAGTCAACAATTACAGAACCAGGCTTCATTGAAGCAACCATCTCTTTAGTAATTAGACGTGGAGCTTTCTTGCCTGGAATTGCAGCGGTGGTAATGATGATATCTACATCTTTACACTGCTTTGCAAATAATTCCATTTCAGCTTTGATGAACTCATCTGACATTACCTTAGCGTAACCGTCTGATGAACCGCCATCTTCAGTCTTGAAATCAAGCTTTAAGAATTCGCCACCCATTGATCTAATCTGATCTGCTACCTCAAGACGAGTATCAAATGCTCGAACAATAGCACCTAATGAGTGAGCTGTACCGATGGCAGCTAGACCTGCAACACCAGCACCGATAACCATTACTTTTGCAGGAGGAACTTTACCTGCAGCAGTTACCTGACCTGTAAAGAATCTGCCAAAAGCATGTGCAGCTTCAATAACAGCACGATAACCTGAAATATTTGCAGTTGATGATAAAGCATCTAAAGACTGTGCACGAGAAATACGTGGCACCATGTCCATTGCCATTACAGTTACTTTCTTGGCATTGAGCTTATCAACCAAATCTTTGTTCTGAGCAGGACGGATAAAACTTACAAGAGTTTGGCCTTCATGCATCAGTTCAATTTCAGCATCGGTTGGAGCATTTAACTTAAAGATAATGTCGGCTGCCCAAACATCTTTCTCTTTACCTATCTTTGCACCAGCTTTCTCATATGCAGAGTCGTCAAAACTTGCAAGAGCACCAGCATTGCTTTGAACAGCTACTTCAAAGCCTAATTTTAAAAGCTTACCTACGGTGTCTGGAGTTGCAGCAACTCTAGTTTCACCTTGCAAGCTCTCTTTAGGAATACCTATAAGCATCGCATTTCCCTGTTTGAAAATAGTCACTTTCGCGACCTAATTAGTATAAGTTAATCAAGACTTTCGTCTCAGTTACTCTAGTATTATAGGTGTTTAATGCTGTTTTCTATATGTCAAAGTTCAAAAATGAGCCTTTAAGATGAATTTTGTGGATAATAAAATTCTTATTTATTGATATATAAGGATTTATTTTATTTGATGACTTATCTGAATATTTTTGTCAATCGCTTAGATTTAGTGCAATAAAATGTTTGTAACCGTTTAAATTATCTGAAAAAAGTTAATTTTTTGAAAAATTAAGCCATATTTAAACGGATGTAGATTTCAAAAACTGAGGTGAATTTTAGAAAGTCATAACGTCTTTTCTAAGACGGATAAAATTTGATAACTTTGGAATAGTTCCTCCCTAGATCTGAAATAACTTTCAAAAGGGAGGATCTAAAAAAGAATGAGAAGACAAACTTGTGGTTAATCCGCTAAGACCTTTTCTAAAGCAACGATCTCACAAACTGGAGTATCACTCTTTTCTCTACTCTTAGAGTTATTCTCTAAGACTAAAGCTA
>OMZC01000044.1 GCA_900315395.1 uncultured Gammaproteobacteria bacterium | reverse complement strand
AAACCGCATTGTTATCTGCATTTTGAATTAAATTCCAAATGCAAAAGTTGAGTTAGAAAATAAATATGTATGTGATCTTCTCAAGGATGATCTTGCTTGTAAATGCGTAAAATCGCTTATCAAGATCAATACATCAGCAATTCAGAACTTAGTTGATGGCTCAAAAGTTACTTTTGAAATTGTACGATATTGGGATACTGAGTGTTACAAACTCGACGATGATGACAGCTGTTTGACAATTCTTTTACATAAAGGTTGGTTAACTAAGCTACCTTTAGAACTCAAGCTCAAAGAAAAAAGTGATAACGGAATTAATCTATATTCTAACAGCTTGACTACGGTAAAAATACCAAATGAAAAGATGCTAGTAATCTTTGAAAAACTAGCAGAAATTTCTTTTAATGAGAATTTTCTACCATTCAATGAAGCAGATAAAATTGCTAATGCTCTCTTAAATGGTGATGATAACTACGTTCAAACCGAGTTACGAGCTCGCTTAAAGAGTTTTATATCTTTAAAACCAAAAGATAGTAATTATCAAGCAGTAAGTTACTATCATGAATTTATGGAAACAGTTTTTAATTGTTGTTCAAAAATGTCTGTACAAGACAACGTGCCTACTTATGAAGTAGGTGAAGGTTATATCATTATTATCTTTAAAGATCTTGAAGGGGAAAGAGCAACCGTAATAAATCTTGTAGCAAGTGAAGATCAAAATAAAAGTAGAATTGATCTTGCTGATAAAGCCATAGCTCAAATAGAAGAAGAGCATTATGTTGAGTCTCTAATTGAAGATGAAAACATAACTTCAATTTATCTCTATGGCATGGCTTTTTACCGTAAGGCTTGTTCTGTGAGAGTAAAACAGGTGATGTAGCTTTCTACTCTTAGCTATAGCGAGTTCTATGTTGGTATTGAGTTTTGCTTTTGCCAAAATTGATTGATGCGGTTTAAATTGGCTTTAGACAAATACTATTGATGAATTACGTTTTCAATACCAACATTTATTTGACATATCCTTATTTAGAGCATTCAAGATAAGGTATAAACAATTTCATAATGTATAATTAACCTATATGAACTTTGCATTATTTGTATATGTAAATAAACATTAATGAAAGTTAAACAGGATATATAAGAATGAGTAACAATCAATTTTTACGATTATCAACTGGTTACAATGGTTATCCCGAATTAAGAGAAGATAACCGCTACTATGTCGATAAAACAGAATTCATAAAGACAGTGATTAACTATGACTGCAAAGTGTTGTTGCTCACAAGACCAAGACGTTTTGGCAAGTCTGTGTTTATGAGTACGCTTAATGCTTTCTTAAAAATAGATAGCAATAAGCCTGGGGATACCTCATTTCAAAATAAGATATTTAAAGATACAAAGATATTTCAAGACAAAGAATTTTGTAACAAATATATGGGGCAGTCCCCCGTTATTTTTGTTTCTTTAAAGGATGTGAACGGCGATAATTTTGAAGCGGCTTACGAAAGATTTGCCTCGACTGTTTATAAATTAGCAATTAAATATAATTATCTGCTTAATAGTAACAAATTGGATGAGTTTGATAAGGAAGAGCTATCAAAGTTATTAAATAAATCTTATTTGGAACAACTTAAAAATCAGAATAGTTTAAAAGATTCTCTATCAACATTAGCTTCAGCTCTTTATAAAGAGTACGAAAAGTATCCAATACTTATTATCGATGAGTATGATGTTCCTTTAGCAAGAGCTTCTTTCCATGACTCTATAAACTCCGTTCTTTATAAGGATAAAAAAGATTTTGTAGCTGATTACCATAAAAGAATGGTTACTCTGATGTCGGATTTTTTAGGTATTTTAAAAGACGAAGATACTCTTTCAAAAACGATTATCACTGGATGTTTGAAAGTAGCAAAAAACGACATTTTTACAGGAGTAAATAACTTTAAGGTAAATACTGTAATATCAGAAAAAGAAGATTTAACAGGTTGCATTGGTTTTACCAAAGAAGAAACTTATAAATTCTTAAAAGACTACAGAATGGATAATTGTGCCGAGAAAGTAAAAGAGTATTACGATGGGTACAAATTCTATGACAAGGAAATGTTCTGTCCATGGGATGTAGTTAACTTTATTGAAGATAACTATGAAAAGAATCTAAATGGTACCTTAGACTTAAGCAACATACAAAGCTACTGGTCTGGTTCAACATCTAGTCCTGCTATTTATGATTATCTTGGTTTCCTTACAGACAATGATAACCAAAAGATGCAAGATCTTGTTGATGGAAAGACTATCAGTTTTAAGTTAAATGATTCTATGAACTATGACTGTTTATCGATGCATAATTCAAATGACTTTTGGTCATTGTTGCTTCATACAGGTTATCTGACAAAAGACTGGGAAGAAACAGCAAAATTAAACAAAGAAAACACCGAAGATGATATCGTAGTAAGGATCCCTAATTTGGGAATCCTAAAATGTTTTACAGACAACATAAAAAGTAGGTTTAAAAATAAAATCGTTCCAAGTTCTGTTGCTGAAGCTTTAGCTAATAACCTTTTTGAAGGAAAGGCTGAGATTGCATCAGATACTATCTATAACTTGTTACAAAACTATATTTCTATAAGAGATAATGCTACAAAAGCTCCTCATGAGAACTACTACCATGGTTATTTAAATGGCTTGTTCTCTAACTGCTCAAAGAAATTTTTCTCTGAATACCATTCAAACTATGAGTCAGGTGATGGTTATGCAGATATTGTCTTTAGAAATGAACGTGATGAGGTTGTAATCATAGAGATTAAGGTTTGCACAATCTCTGAGAGCAAAAAAGCAAAAGCTAGAGAAGCATTAGCTCAAATTGAAGATAAGAATTATGCAAAGCCTTATCTTGAGAATGAAGATATATCTTCAATCAACGCATATGGCATTTCTTTTAGAAATAAAGAATGTGAGGTTCTTTGTAAGAAAATTAAGTAGTTCTTAAAATATTGCAAGTTTTATGTTGGTATTGATTTTATCTTGAGCTCAAATCTACTAAAATAGCTTAAATTAGCTTTAGACAAATACTATTGATGTATTTAGTTATCAATACCAACAAAAACTTGCAATGAATTTTATTTCCGATTTTTCAAGATACAGTTCTCTTCTAGAAATCAATAACACCTGGAAACTTTTAAGAGCTAAAAGTGCTCCATTTGTTATTTCGTTTCTCAAAAATATCTTCTCAAAAGAGCGAGAAGTTCCCTATGAATACGCCAGAGCAAATCTAAAGGAATTCTTAGATGAGCTTGTGAACAAATTACCTCCAGAGGATAAAAAGCAGTCAGCTAAAGATTATCTTCGTGAATGGATGGACAGAGGTTGGATTAGAGAGCTTGATAACAAGCTTTTTATGACTGATGCTGCTCAGAAAGCAATTGAGTTTTGTGACCGATTAGAAAACAAAGTAGTATCAACCTCCGCAACTCATTTGGAAATCCTGCAGCAGGAAGTTCAAAAACTCTATATTCAGGTAGCTGAGGATAAGAGGTTAAGTCTTAGAGAATTAAACTCTAGAATTAAAGAACTTCAAAAAGAAAAGCGTCTTATCAATGAAGGTAAAAATCCAGAGCTTAACGAATATCAACAGCAAGAAAAGATCAAAGCTGTTTACGATATGGCTAGCAGATTGCCATCTGACTTTAGAAAGCTAGAAGAAGAAACCGTCGATATTGCAAGAAAGATCAGAGTTCAGATGATTGAGAACTCTCAAACCAAAGGTCAGCTCTTATCAGACGTATTAGCGCAAGAGAATATCCAGCGTAAAACAGAGTATGGCGCAGCTTATGAAGGCTTCTTTGCACTTATCTGTGAAGAGAATGTCTATAAGAGTTTTACAAAGCAAATTGACTTTATCCTCTCAAAACCTATTGCAAAGTTTCTTGATAAAAAGCAGCAGAACTTCCTGCACTCTTTAACTGAGGTTTTAGTAACCGAGTGCGATAGAGTTCGAAAAATCAGAAACAGAATTGATGAGAACTTAAGATCTTATCTTGAGAGTGCTGATTATCGAGAAAACCAGATTGTAACCTCTTTAATCTCAAAACTAGAACAGGAAGCTGTGAAGTTTAAAAATCAGGATTTCAATCTCTATACCAAGGAAATGAACTTGAGCCTTGATAAGGCTGGCGTAAAGGTTTCATCTGTAGAATCTTTAGGTCAGGCTTTAAAAGTACCTGATAAGGAAGTAACACTAGGTTCATTAGAGGAGCATGTAAACTCTAATACCATCAGCTCTGATATCTTAAAGCAGTTAGATACCGTAAGACTGTCTGATGTAAGAGCTACCATTCGCTCTTTAATTGGCAAGACCTCTCAAATGAGCGTAGGTGAGATCATCAAGAAAGTTAAATTGCGTTATGGTCTTGAGGAAATCGTAGCTTTTGTGCGAGTAGCAAGAGAAATGAATAAAGCAGAGGTTAATGAATCTGAAGAGATCGTTGTAAAAGTTCCTGCTCAAAACGCTACTAAAGAATTGAAAGTAAAATTACCAAAGATTGTGCTTACAAGTCAGCTTGTAAGAAATAGTGGAGTTTAACCATGTCTGACGTTGTAAAGAAAAATATCGATGATCTTATTCACACCCTTGAAAGAGGTAGCAATAGTAAAGATAAAACCTCTGCTCAATTAGATCATAGCTTTAATCAAGAACATAACCATGAAACTGTAAATGAGATTACAAATCCTAAAAGTGAGCTTGATGTGAATGGTTTTGATGATATTGCTCAGGATGTAAATGAGCTTAATACAGATTTGAAGTCTTACGAGAACTTACAGAACCCTAATGTCGTCAAAGAGGCTGATGCTAGATTACGTAACATCATTATTGAGCTTTTAAAATCAGGCAGTATTGTGTACTCAATAGACTCAGATGAGTACAAGAAACTCATCATGCCTGAGAACATGACCTTTGTTAAAAGCTACTTGCGTAACCTCAATCTTGAGGTGGTATTTAACTCTGAGAACGGCTTAGTTTATATCAGAAATCTAGAGCGCGATGAAAATGATGAGGATGAGAGTGAAAACTCTGTAGAAGACTCTTCTTTAATCAATCGAGCCTATTTAACCCCATTTAAGTCAGTACTGATTTTAATTTTACGTAAATACTACCATGAGCGCTTTGCCAACGGTGAAACCGAAATTGTAGTTGATATTGACTACATAAAGAATGCTCTTACTCCATATCTTGAGCTGTCTGTATCTGAAAGCCGTGACAGCAAAAAATTAAATGGTGCTCTAAAAGATCTTGCTGAATACAAACTCATTAAAAGACTGAATTCTGAGGATGCTGATCGCTATCTGATTACACCGCTGATCCGCTATGTCATCGATGTTGAAAAGATGGAAAAGATGTTAGATGAGTTTAAAAAGCTCAATGATGAAAAAGGCGGTAAACAGTCTGTACCAAGTTTAAAGAAAACTAATGACAAAGAGTTTGCAGAGAATGGTGAGCGAGAGTCAGGTGTGAATGAGTCAGGTTTGAAGGAGGTAGAAAATGCTAGATAATCAGACAGAGCTGATGTTTTTAGAAGGAAACGACAGTCAGGTTAAGCTAAAGTCTGTATCTGTGTTTAACTGGGGCTCTTTCAACGGATTACATACCTTAAACATCAATCCTGATGGTACCTTAATCACCGGTGAAAACGGTTCAGGTAAATCTACTATCATCGATGCTTTAATGACCTTATTAAGACCTGCTGGCAAGATTGACTACAATATTGCAGCAGCTCAGGATCAGAAAAAGGACAGATCATTACTAAGCTATATGCGTGGTAGCTATGGTACAAAGATAGCTGATGGTGAGCAGGTAAGCCGTAACTTAAGATCTGATGCAACAGTAAGCGTAATTAAAGCGGTTTATGAATATACAAGCATCGGTCAGAAGGTGGTTTTATTAGGTGTCTTCTACATCTCAAGCTCATCTAATGCCTATGCAGATGTCAAAAAGATCTACTCTGTATCTGCAACTGATATTGATCTAAAAGAGCTATTAGAGAAATTTAAAAATCAGGATACCAGAGCATTAAAGGATTACTTGCGCTCAATTGAAGGTTGTCGTGTCTGTGATGACAATTTCGGTGAATACGAAACTCATTTCCGTCATCAGCTACATATGGACAACGTCAATGCTCCAGCCTTACTTTCAAGAGCCTTAGGTCTTAAAAAGATTGACGATTTGACAGGTCTTATTAGAACTCTAGTGCTAGAGCCAGGTACTGTCAAAGAGGATGCCATAAACACCATTCGTCAGTTCTCTGATCTTAAAGCTATCCATGCCAAATTAGAGGATGCTCGTAAACAGGAGGAAAAACTAAAACCACTACCTGACTACGTTAAAAAGTATGAGGACAATAAAGCTTTAGATGAAAAGTACGATAAGGCCTTAGCTTATACCGATACTTATGTAAGTCACTATGCCAAAGACTACTACGAGAAACGCTATCAGGAATTAGGTTTTGAGTATGGCAATACTCAAAGTCTGTATAAAGATCTGATGCAAAAGAAAAGTGAAGCTGAATCTGAAAAAGAGAGAACTCATACTAACCTGATTAAAGGCGGTGGTGACAGATCAGAGCAGGTAAAGCAGGTTATCTTACAAAGACAATCTGAAGAGCATCGTATTGAGAACAATCTTAAAAACTATGTAACTATTGCTTCAGGTTTAGGCTTAAAAGAGCTCAAGTCATTAACAGACTTTAATGACAATTTAAATGTCATCGAGCAAAAGCAATCTGAAATTGATGCATTAAAAGAGCAAAATGAGAATAAGAGAATTGAGCTTGCATCACAGTCAAACTTACTAAAACAGGATATCAGTGAGTATAAAAGTGAACTCAAAGAGTTAGAAAAGCACTCTGATTCTAACCTGTCATCAGCATTCTTACAGTTGCGTGACAGCATCAGTGAGGATCTTAGAATTAACGCAGATGATCTTGTCTATGTAGCTGAGTTAATCGAGGTCAAACCATCTGAAGAGAGCTGGCATGGTGCCATTGAAAGAGCCTTAGGCGGTATTCGCCAGACCCTGCTTGTAAGTGAGGATAACTATAGCCTCATTACCAAGTGGGTAAACTCACGTCACACCGGATTACATGTAAGAATTCAAATTGCATCTAAAGTACGCGATGCCAATGTAACCTTTGGTAATCGTGGCTTCTTAGTAAAGTTAAACTTCAAGCAACACCGCTATACCGAGTGGTTAAAGCAGCACTTAAACAAGTATGATTTAATCTGTGCTGACTCTGTAGAGGAGTTAAACTCCACAGAGTTTTCAATGACTAAAGAAGGTTTAATCCACAAATCTCATGGTTTCTTTGAAAAGAAAGATCTAAAGCGCATCGATGACAGACGTGAGTGGTGCTTAGGCTTTTCTAATAAGGAAAAGATTAAGCTCTTAAAACAGGATCTTTTGAAAAAGGAAAGTGAGGTTTCTTCATTAAACGAGAGTATTGAAAAGCTCAAAAAAGAAAAGAACAGTCTTGAGAACAGCACTTTAGCCTGCTTAAGGTTAAAAGAGTTCAAGTCCTTTAATGAACTTGATCTAAGCTCCATCAAAGCTGAAATTGAGAAATTAAAAGCTGAGCTTGATACTTTAATTCATGATCCAGCGATTGCTAAATTACAAAAGCTCTATGAAGACAGTGTAGCTGTATTAAATGACTTTGAATTAAAGATAAGCGAGATGAACCGAAAACTCGGTGCTATGGAAAATGATCTTAATGAGCTAAAAGAAAAGATAAGAGTAAGCTCAGAGAACTCTCAAATTACAGTTCCAGAGGAGACATCTAATCTCTTATTAAAGACCATGACCAGTCTTAAGCTTACCAAAGACAACGTCTTTATTGATGCAAATACCTCAAAACTGCGCAAAGAGCTTTCAGATAAGCGCAACAGAGTAGTAGAGAATGCACAGAATGCTCAGAATAAGATCATCTCGGTGATTTCATCTTTCTACTCAAATGAAGCCTGGTACCCAATCTGTGCTGACTGGGGTAAAGATTTTGATGCTTATGACCACTATCTAAAGCACTTAGAGAATATTCAAAAAGAAGGTCTGCCTAAGTTAGTTGAAGAGTTTAAGGCTAAATTAAACACTGAGGTTACTCAGTCTGTTGCTTGTATCGTTCAAAAGATCGATCAAGAGTTGTCTTCAATTAAAGACAGAATTTCTCAAATCAATATCGTGCTAAAGCGAGCTGAATTTACCGAGAATTCATATTTGAGCATTGAGCCTAAAAAGCTAACCAATCCTACCTTACAAGAGTTTGACAGAGACTCAAGAAAGGTTATGAACATGCTAAGTTTAGATGATCATGAGTTAAGGTATAAAGCTATTGAAAAAGTAATCACTACTTTAACTACAGCCTTAACTTCAAATGCTCAGGAAATGAAAACTGTGCTTGATCCTCGTTTGAGAATGCAGTTCTTAGCAAACGTAGTCGATGCTGATACAGGTGAAGTAAAAGACACCTTAAACTCAAGCTCTGGTAAATCAGGTGGTGAAAAGGAGTCGTTTGCAGGCTCCGTATTAGCTGCTTCTCTTGCCTACGTATTAACCCCAGAAGGTGCTGAAACTCCTGTTTATGCAACAGTCTTCCTAGATGAGGCATTTTCAAATACCTCAGATAAGGTAAGTCAGAGAGTTTTAAAGATCTTCCACGAGTTAGGCTTGCATGTAAATCTTATTACTCCGTTTAAGAATATTGAGTTAGCTCGAGACTATGCTAAATCATTAGTCATCATGGAGAGAAATGCTAATACTCACAGTAGCTCTATGTGTGAGTTAAGCTGGCAGGATTATGATGAACAACTACAGCTTAAAAAACAGCACGAGCTTGACGCTTTAGGTATTACAGTTGAAGATTCAGAAACTGAGCAGTAGCCTTTTATAACGCTGTTGCGCTGACAAAAACTGAGTTTATTAAGGCTGATTTTATAGCTTAGAGCTGATATAAACTGCAGAAATAAAGTCTGATAAAAACAGCAGATATAAGGTCTGATGTAAAAAGCTGAAATAAACAGCTATGTAAGAAGTAATGAGCACTGGGATTAGCTATGCTGTTACCAAATGAAGTTATCAAAAAGATAGAGAAAAATGAGGTGGAGAACATCTCTCACCTCATTTTAAGATTGCAGGGGCAAAGAGAATATCCAATTAGAGTGCCTCTAAAAACACCTACTGTCAAAACCATCATGTCGGATATTGCTTCTTATGAGAACTTTGTCCGTCTCTGGAATGATTTTCCATATCAGGAAATGATTGAAAGGGTAAGCATCAATTATCGCTATGGTGTTCAGGGCGAGAATATCCCAGCCGAGTTTGTAGTTCATGATTTTAAGGAACTGTTAAAGCTAATCTCTTCTAAAAACAAAAATGCAGTTACAGCCTTTATAGAGCGTTGTAAGACTTTGTCTGACATCATGCACTATGACATTTTAAATAATCTTTACTCTCTGTACAGAGAACTTAATCTGGAGGCTATTTCAAATAAAGAGTTTTCAGATCTTATGATCTGTATGCCTCAATTAAAGCGTGGATTAGGTAAAGATTACTATTTAAGAGCCATCCCGATTGAGCACATCGATACTAAGTTTATTGAAAAGCATGACAAGGTGATCCTGTCAATTTTAAGAACTTTATCTTTATGCTCAGAAGACGAATCATTAGAGGATTATCTTGAAGTTGAAGCAAAACCTGATGGCTTTGCTCATATTAGAGTCTTAGATGACAGCTTAGTTGAAAGATATCCATATATGATGGTGCCATCATCATTGCTTTTGAACATCGAACCACCAGGTGACAACCTCATCGTCGTTGAGAATGTTCAATCAGGACTTATGCTCCCAAAATTAAAGAATACCTCTGTTATCTTTGGTTGTGGCAGAAACTTGTCCTGGTCAAAAGCTTCATGGTTAAAACATAAAAAGCAGATCTTTTATTGGGGCGATTTAGATTCATGGGGATATCAAATGCTCTGTGAGTTCCGTGAGAACTCTCAATGCTCGGTTAAGTCTATGCTCATGGATAGAGCTGTATTTAACAGAGCATCTCATACAGAGCGTATGGTCCATGAGGATAAGAGTACAGAGGTTAAAGTAGAGTTTTTAACTGAAGATGAAAAACAAGCTTTAGCCTTTTTACAAGGACAGCAAGATAACGTCTCTAATACAGAAAGTGATGCTGCCTCTTTTACCGATATAAAGCTAAATCGCTTAGAACAGGAAAAGCTCGATGAGGATGCTGTAATCAGCGCTTTAAGAGCTCTTGCGCTTTTGTAGAAAACGTTTATGGAGCTTTTAGCACGTACCAGTAAGTTTTAGGCTTAAAAAGATGATAGCTATGAAAGATGATACTTATTTAAATCAATCACAATCTGACAAATCTAAAATAGGTAAATTATCAGATAGATCCCAGATAAATAAATCACAGCCAGACAATATCGTCATCAAAGGTGCAAGAGTCCACAACCTAAAGAACATTGATGTAGAGGTACCACTACATCAGATAGTAGGTATTGCTGGTGTCTCAGGCTCAGGTAAATCGTCATTAGCTTTAGGTGTCATCTATGCTGAAGGTTCACGCCGTTACCTAGACTCATTATCAACTTATACCCGCCGTCGTATGACCTCTGCTGCTAAGGCTGATGTTGATGAGGTTTTATATGTACCAGCAGCTTTAGCTTTGCACCAAAGACCAGGTGTTCCTGGTATTCGCAGTACCTTTGGTACTGGAACTGAGCTTTTAAATACACTGCGTTTAATGTTCTCACGTCTAGCTTCTCATCGTTGTGAGAACTGTGGTCATTATTTAGAACCAACACTTGATGTGGCAGCTGAAAATGAAATTATCTGTCCTCATTGTCATAAGGTAGTCTATCCGCCTTCAGCTGAAGAGCTTGCCTTTAACTCACAGGGCGCATGCCCTGAGTGCTCAGGTACAGGATTTGTCAGAACTGTAGATGAATCAACATTAGTCCCTGATGAGAGTAAAACTATTGATGAAGGTGCAGTGCTGCCATGGCAGACACTGATGTGGTCTTTAATGAAAGATATTGCCCGTGATCTTGGGGTAAGAACAGATGTTCCTTTTAAAGATTTGACTCAAAAAGAGCGCGACATAGTTTTTAATGGCCCTGCCATTAAAAAGCATATGGTCTATCAGAATAAGACTAATGGCGCCTCAGGTGAGATGGACTTTACTTACTTTAATGCAAAGTACACGGTCTTAAATGCCTTATCAAAAGTAAAAGATGAAAAGGGCATGAAGAGAGTTGAAAAGTTCTTACGTGAGGATATCTGCAAAAAGTGTCACGGTACCAGATTAAATGACAGAGCGCGTGCTCCTAAAATTAAAGGCATGTCTCTAGATGAGGTCTGCTCGATGACCTTAGATGATGTCATCTTATGGGTAAAAGAGGTTCCTGACTCTTTGCCTCAAGCAATGCACAAGATGGCAGAGAGTATCTGCCAGTCATTTTTAGAAGTTGCCAAAAGATTAGTTGATCTTGGGTTAGGTTATCTTACCTTAGATAGAGCTTCATCAACTTTATCTACAGGAGAAAGACAGAGAATGCAGTTAGCTCGTGCAGTGCGTAACCGCACTACAGGAGTTTTATATGTTCTAGATGAGCCATCAATTGGTCTGCACCCTCAGAACATTAAAGGTCTTAATGATGTAATGCATGATCTGATAGCTGACGGTAATTCAGTGCTCTTAGTAGATCACGATACACAAATTCTAAAAGAAAGTGACTGCATCATTGAAATGGGACCTGTAGCCGGAGCTAAAGGTGGTCATGTTTTAGCCAAAGGATCAGTCGCAGAAATTGAGCAAAATGACAAATCAGTAATCGGACCTTACTTAAAAGGTAAGTACCAAACCCGTAGAAGACCAGTTATTAGCGTTGCTACAGCAAATGATGCAACGTCAGGTTTGAGCACAGAAAAAGCTCACAGTAAGTTAATTGATAAGATCTTTGAAAAGGGCACTATCTATTTAAAAACATCACCAATTCATACTGTAAACGCTTTAGATGTACGGATACCAAAAGGCAGATTAACTGTAGTTACCGGTGTTTCAGGATCTGGTAAAACAACCTTAGTGCTTGAAAGCCTCATTCCAGCACTAACAGCATCTATCAATAATACCAAGATGCCAGAGCACGTAAAAAAGGTTGAATGCGAGGGTATTTCTCAGGTAAAGCTTATTGATGCAACACCTATTGGTATCAATGTACGTTCTACAGTAGCTACTTATGCAAATGTTCATGATGAGTTAAGAAAGCTCTTTGCAAAATCAAAAGAGGCTAAAGAGAAAGGCTATAAGGCAGGCGACTTTTCTTATAACACCGGAAAACTGCGTTGTCCTGTCTGCGATGGCACAGGTGAAATTACACTTGATGTGCAGTTTTTACCCGATGTAGAAATTCCTTGTACTAAATGTCACGGCTCTCGTTACTCTAATGAAGCTCATGAAATTCATTACAAAGCAAAAGATGGTAAAGAGTATTCACTGCCTGAGCTTATGGATATGGACGTAACAGAGGCTATTGAGGCTTTAAAAGATGTAAAGCTAGTTTCATCTCGACTGAAAATCCTAGAATCATTAGGCTTAGGTTATTTAACCTTAGGTGAGCAAACCCCAAGCCTTTCAGGAGGTGAAGCACAAAGATTAAAATTAGCCTCAGAAATCGGTCACAGTCAGGATGATACGGTCTTTGTTTTTGATGAACCTACCATAGGTCTGCATCCACAAGATGTAGCTACACTTTTAGATGTTTTCCAAACTCTAATTGAGAGTGGAGCTACGGTTATTGTGATTGAGCATGATCTTGATGTGATAAGAAATGCTGACTACATCATTGATATGGGACCTGGTGGAGGTATTTCAGGTGGCAGAATCGTAGCTGTAGGAACCATTGATGATATTAAAAACTCAAAAGAGAGCATCACAGGTAAGTTTTTGGAAAGTTAAGATCTCATATACTAAAAGAGATATGTGTAATTAGCACTGTTTCAAAAAAACTTAAGTTCATACACCAGACTTTTGCAAGCGCATGATAAAAGGTTGATAGAGTTGATGAATTTAAAACGATCTTACATTCCTATTCATTGAATAGTAAAAGCTGACTTTGGTAATTTTTGTAAGAAAAAGAGCTGATATTTGCAGAAAATGCCACTAATAAAGGCAAAACAAGGGCTTTTTCAAGCTATAATTCTTAGCAGTCTGATGGAGATTTATAAGTATGAGAAAGTTAGGAAAT